>NZ_BLIJ01000064.1:0-87658 GCF_009811475.1 Alteromonas sp. KUL150 | reverse complement strand
CATTCACTCATTACTTACTGGGCTTACTACGGCAATCAAAATGGTTGTACTACTTTTGACAGTGGTCACTCAGATGATTGGGAGCCAGTAACTGTACACACTGTAAATGGCTCGATAAAACACGTCACTTACTGGCAGCACAATGGTAGGTACACCAAACCAGTCTCAGAAATCGAAACCGATGGTAGTCACCCAGTAGTTTATGTAGGAAAGTATTCTCACGGTAATTATCACGACCAGCGTAGTAGGGCATCTTTCGACAGTTGGGCATTTGGGACGGGGAGCTACTGCTACTATTGGAAAGATCCCAGAGGGCCGGGTCAAACATGGGCTCCGGGAGTTCAAGAACTTTCTAGTATTGGACAAAATAGTGTTTTCCCTGGTTCTACAAACCCAATTAACAGGGATCTTAGGCCGCATGAAAGAACGGTGTGTAGAACTGATGGAGGAAGGGTTTTAGCAGGAATAATCGACGGGACAGAAAATACTTGTGATAGAAACCCTTCGTATTTAAAAGATGAAAACATGTTGCTCAAAGATATGTTTTATCTAGATATTTATTAATTCTCAGTGAGGTGATTTTTTCACCTCATTACATTTAATATTTAAGTCGTAAAGTTAGATTTTAAATGGGGTTGCGGGGCTTCTGAAATCTTAGTGTCACACAAAAGTTATACGATAATTCAATGGAATTTCAGTACATTAACGAATAATGAAACCAGCGGCAGATTTACATTGGGATGAATTAGAAAATAGCGACGTAAAAGATTTGCTCGCTTCGCTAAAGGCATTTATTCGAAGTTTAACGGTCGATAAAAGCCAAGCTGACGATATCTTTCAAGAGACAGTGTTGAGGACGAAGAAAAGCAAGCATCTATCGGAATTAGACTCTCCACTCGCCTATATGATTACGGTGTCGAAAACAGTTTTATACGATTTTCAGAAAAAAAATGTTCCGCAGTACGTCGATATTGAAGAAGTAAGTATTCAATCTGACGACTATTCGCCAAGTAATACTTACCTTAATCAACAGAAACTGGCGCTGGTAGACAGTATACTCTTGAACATGTCACCTCTCAGAAGAGAAATTTTTCTACTTCGAAGAGTAGACGGCTTGGCGCGGGATGACATCGCTAGAAGGTTAGATGTAAGTGTTGAGGTGGTCAAAAAGCATTTAACAAGAGCGATGGTAGAAATCACGGTGAAACTTGAAGAAGCTGGATGGCTAGAGGACAACTAAAGATGAAATTCTACCTCTCGGTTTTACTGTACAGGGTAAATGGCGTAATAAGATGACATCAATAGTTTTAGAAGAAGCAGCAGACTGGTTTGATCGTATTGATGAATTAAGCGAAAAAGAGCAGCGTGATTTCGCTAACTGGCTTGCTGTAGAAGAAAACAAGGCTGCTTTTCGCAAGATAGCTACCGCAATGGGGCAGCCCGAACTTGCTGCACGGTCAATCGCTTTATCGACAAAAATCACAACGAATATCACGCCACTAACGCAAAATGGTCTAACTGAAAACAAAAATGTAGAGGATAAAGTGTCGCGCAATCGCATAGCGACTTATTGGTCAATTGCTTCGGCGGCCTGTATTGCATGTGTTGTCGTGTTTATTACTTCGGGTAATGTCGATATAACGGCGAACTCTGAGGAACAACTGTCTGCCCTTGCTGACCATGAAACCAGTACTTTCACCGTTATTTCAACTTCTACAACAGAAGAAAAGTCCAACGTATTAGATGATGGCTCAATTGTTTATCAAGGTGGTGATAGTCAAATAAGTGTAGCGTTTAGTGCTGAAAAGAGAGAGGTTAACCTCACTAAAGGCCAGGCATATTTTGACGTAACGCATGCGCCACAAAGACCGTTCATTGTCGATTTGGATGAAGCAACAATCACAGTTGTAGGGACTGCTTTCGACATTGATAGGCTAGAAGGTCAGACTATTGTAAAAGTTTACGACGGTACGGTAAGAGTTAGCGCCGACCGCGAAATTCTCTTAAATAGAGGTCAAGAAATTAAGCTCGAAAACGGGGTTATTACATCAAACTCGGCATTTACGCCACAGCAGCTCCCAAGTTGGAGGATGGGGTGGTTAAGTATTGAAGACACACCTATAAACGAGGTGATAGCAAGATTGAACCGTTATTCATCACGACACGTCAACTACATTGGCGACCCAGATGTAATAATCTCAGGGCGGTTTAGTTTACGTGATATTAGTGAGTCTCTAAACTTATTATCTTCAATGCAAGAATTCTCGGTCGAACGAACGAGTTCGGATTACATAGTGAGACAAATAAAGTAGCCACTCACCATGCTTAAACACGTCTCGTGTAGATGTAGAGTAGTATTTGTTTTGTCACTATTGGTCAGTGACATGAGCTCTTTCACTTATGCATCTACCGTTAACCGTGAGAGACTAGAAAATATAACGCTGACTTCAACATCACTGAGTCAAAGCTTAGCGCTAATTGCAGAAAAGTTCGGTGTTGGTTATATCGCATCGCCCTCCCTGATTAAAGAAGTAATGTCGCCTGCTATGTCTGGCAGATATACGCTTGAAACCGCGATACAAAAAGTGCTGGACGGAACAGGACTAACTTATAGCATTACGAGTAGTGGGGTAGTCATTCGAAAGCCTGAAAGTATAATCGACGAAACCGTTATAGAAGAAATAAACGTTAACGGAATTCGGGGCTCTCTAAACCTGTCTAGACAAGAAAAGCGCAACGAGAAACAGGTCACAGATGTTATCGTCGCTCAAGACATTTCAAGATACCCAGACAGAAATCTTGCAGAATCGATGCAACGAATTCCAGGAATGAGCATAACGAGGGAAGCAGGTGAGGGTCGGCAGGTGGTGCTTCGAGGTTTAGACCCCGACTTTACCTTAGTTACGATTAATGGGATGCCTGTACTTTCAAACAATGACTCTCCTATGGATAGCAGGACTCAGAGAGATAGAGATCGTTCCTTTGACCTCAACTTGTTTACTTCAGAACTTTTTAACCAAATTAAAGTTTTTAAAAGCTACTCTGTAGGGCAACCAAGCGGCGGCGTAGCTGGTATTGCTGCTTTAACCACAGCAAAACCTTTCGATTCACCAGGACTACATTGGAACGTTTCTCATCAAGTCGATACGAACCAATATGCTGAAGGTCTTTCAAACCGTTCTTCATTTACTCTGTCTTCAACCGACCAGCATTGGGGCATGTTGATTTCTGCAGCCTACGGACAGAGGTCGTATCAAGAGCAAGGCGCAAATACCTTTAGATGGAGGCGACTTGCTCCCGAAGGGGCGAATGTCTCTGACTTAGAGCCAGAGTTGGTTGAAGCTTGGCAGAATCAAGAAATCAGGATTCCAAGGGGAAATCGTTATTCTGTGTGGCGAGGAGACATGGACCGCCTAGGAATCGGGGCGACTATAGAGTATCAAACTGACCCTAGTCACTTCACAATCGACTGGATCTACGGCCGACTCGATAGCCAACGACAAGAGAATCACCTTTACCCACGGGGTTTTCAGTCTACGCCAATTATCGAGGGCAAAACTTTTTTAGCTGATGCAGAGGTTAACTCAAAGAACGAACTCGTTTATGCGGATTACCGAAATGCTCGTGTTGGAACAGAAAGCCGTCATCAGGAGGTATCAACACAGTTTCAACAAACCGTGCTGAACTTTGAGCATAGACTGTCGAGCAGTCTTGTATTTGATGGCGTGCTAGGTATGCAAAGTGCTAGTTATAGAATGCCTCAGAGTATTCGAGCTTACATGAGAGGAGAAAGTGATGTTTCTGTCGACTACAGAGGCGATTATTACTTTCCTGATATAAAATATAGTGCGGAGTTGACTCAACCCGATATGTGGCAAATGAACGAACTCGACTCTGAGCAGTTTATCTCTACCTCTGATTTTACTTACGCGAAAGGTCAAGTACAGGTAAGTACAAGTCATCGAAGCAGCTGGGAGCTGGGTTTGGAATTCGTGCAGTTTGAAAATACGGCCAAATATACGGATATTCAAAACATCCTAAAAGAACGCTGGTCATCTACACGAGAGTCAGTACCTCAAAGCACAGCCTATGTTTTTGATAGTCATCAGCATTTAAATTGGTTAGCCCTTAGACCAGAAGAGGTATTCTCTTTTTACAACAAACCTTCTTCGGTGGATTCACTGTTATTTTCTTATGCTCCCGATAGAGTTATTGACAACCTGATAAAAGAAAAAAGAGCGTCTTTCTTTACTCAATACTCTGTCGAAGGTCGTGATTGGACATTCGATGCGGGACTACGAGCAGAGCGTGATGCGTCTTCTGTTTCGGTATTTCAGTCTAGTCTTAGAAATCGCTATGACTTAAGCAATATTGCGTTTCTCCCCTCAATACAATTTAATTACAGAAAAGGTGAGCAAGTAGTTAAAGTTGGAATGAGCAGAACGATAGGCCACCAAGAATTGGATACTTTGACAAGAACTATTCAGCTTATCGAAAACGAAAATGTATTCATTCTTCCCAATGATAGGCTTAAGCCTGTAAGTGCTTACAATCTCGATCTAAGCTTCGAAGCCTATCCGGGAGAAACCGATAGATACTCAGCTAATATATTTGGTAAATGGATAAAAAACAGTTTAGCTTCCAATAGACAACGCTTGCTTTTAAGTGACGTAGCTAGCAATTATCCTGAATTATTCTCTAGTGATTTTGAACGTGTCTACATAGATGTTGTAAAGCCAACGAACCAAGGTACTTATTTTTTATATGGCGTAGAAGGGAGTGCGCAATTAGAGTGGTCATTGGGCGACTATATGTCGCGCCTTAACGTATTTCACTTTGGGATAGTGGCAAATGCTAGTTATACATTTGGAAATGTTCAGTATTACAACACTAATACTGGTGACCGCCTAGATAAAAAGACTGCGCCTTATCTTTCTCCACTATTGGCCAATCTAACCGCCTATCTTGAGGGATACGCATTGAGCCTAAGGCTCTCAGCCACCTATCGCGATGAGTATATTGCAAGAGTAGATGGAGGAACCTTAGTTGATGAAGATGAGACAGGATTTCTATCAACGCTATATATGGATGCGGTTGTAGCTTATCAAATATCGGACAGTGTAGAGCTAAGGATTGAAGCAACTAATCTCACTGATGAACGAGAAATTCAATACTCCGATTCTACTTATCGTCCATACAACACTACGGTAAGTGGTCGTAATTACTCTGTTGCCATTTCTTATCGCTATTAAAAGCTCGAAGGGCTTATTTCTATGGGCCCTTCGAGCACATCTATTTACATTGAATAAGTAAAACCTAAGTAAAAGGTTCTTCCACTTACCGTTGTGTTGTACAAACGGTCATCCGAATCGCTGTATTGCTCTTCGCGCTCATCAGAAAGGTTGATTCCTTCTAGTGTCACCTTGAGATAATCATTTACATTATAAAATGCTGAGAAGTCCCAGTAAGTGGTGCCGTGAAAGCCCGCCTCATCTTGGTCACTGCTCGACGTTTCAACCTGCGTTAGGTAATCATCACGATAGGCTGCAGAAACGCGCATTCCCCAATTATCAGTCTCGTAATACACTGTTGCATTGTAGATATTTTCAGACAATCCATAAAAGGGGCGGTAAACTTCCACACTTTCACCGTCGACTAAAACATTGTGTAAAGACTCGCCATCAGAATAGGTATAGTTAACAATAGCGCCAAGATTATCGAACGGTGCCGGCAGAAAATCGAAATCACGCTGGAACGCTATTTCCCAGCCTGAAAAGTCGCTTTTTGCTAGATTTTGAGGCTGTGAGAAGGTGTACAGCGTATCTGGCGTTTGCGCATTTCCATTTTCGTCTACCATGCCTTCAATTAACGAAAGCGGATATCCTGTATCACCATAGGCTATTGGAGATACATTAGTAGCGATAAAATTATCAATCTCTTTTTGGAAGTAAGTTATAGAGGCATAGCCGACTTCATCAAAGTAGTACTCAACAGCTGCCTCCATATTGATTGTTTCAAAAGGCTGAAGGCCAGGATTACCCGCATTGATACTCAAACCACTTGAACCAAATAATGGGTCAGTATTTACCGTACCTGATACAGATAAGCTTCCCAATGTAGGTCGCGTTACGTTTTTCCCTGCGCTCGCTCTTAGTACAAGGCTCTCAGTGGCATACCATGCAACATTTAGCGTGGGCAACAGTCCATCATAGTCCCTCTCTACAGTGACGTATTCACTACCATTCACTATGCCGCTAGATTGAATATCGGTATCAAAATAGCGTAAACCAAAACTAGCTCTCAGCTCAGAATCAGGCAATAGAATGTCATATTCATATGTCGCGTATAGCGCCATGGTCTCTTCTATGACTTCATTAGGCGCATCGCTATATTCTATGTCGCGGTCAACATTGAATTCGTTTAGCACAGCCCCAACGTCCGTACTTAGCCAATCTTGTTTTTTGTGAATTGAGTTTACATAAACAAATTCAGGGTTAATCACATCGCTTACTTCGCCGCTTTGCCATTCACTTCTTAGTGCATTGCCGACCTGTTCTCTGTTGTTGCTGTGTTCGAACTTCTTAAAGGAGCCACCAAATTTCAAAGACGCGTTATCAGACAGCAAGTAATCCGCATCAAGCTTAGCGATATCAAAGCTATTTTCTACTTCATCCTCTTCAAGGTCTATCTCGTGATAACGGAACTCATTGATATCTGTTGGGTCGAATCCGTTGATGTAGGAATTGGTACCGTAAAAGCGGTCTTCTCTGAAATCTATGGTCATGTCCGCGAAAGATTCTAAGTAGACTTTTGCACTATTACTTTCGTATTCACTTTGCATATGGCCGAGTAGGCCTGAAATTGTAAGTGCATCGGTCACACGCCACTGAGTGCTCAACACCAACTGTGAAATGTCTGTTGTTGCTTGTTGATCGCGACTTTCTGAGTGCAGCGCGGTATTTTCCCATGACGAATATATAACTTCGTTGTTTTGGTTATATTCTATGTCAATCAAACTAGAACAAAAATTGCGCGCACCGTCATAATCCGCACCTGTGCAGCCAAGTGCCGTAGAACTAGAGCCTCTGCTTTGTAAGTGAAACTCTCCGCGATCGTTATCAAGTGTGCCGTATAGCGCATCAAGACCAAGTGAAAATGCATCAGACGGTCTGTATTGGAGCGCTAACGTAGCGCCAACCCTGGTTTGTTCACTATTAAATTGGGAGTATCTACTGCCTCGTGAGAAACGCAGGTTGCCGCTATTTACGGCATCTTGATCTGTTTGTGATAGTGAAGATATATCTGTGCCTTGGGCGTTGCGAGGTCGCCAACGATAGGTGTTATAACCTTGTTCAGCCGTATCACGCTTGCTAAGTGCTAGTGAGACAAGAGCGCCGAAATCACCCCATGTGTTTGAAACTAAGGCTGCGACTCTAGGGGCTACGTCGTCTGTTAACGAATTATTGCCTGCTTGCGCACTAATTACACTTTTGAAGCCATCATAATCAAATGGCTTTGCGGTATAGAGCTTGACGGTGCCGCCTATGCCGCCTTCATCCATTTCTGCAGAGTAACTCTTCTGAACGTCAATTTGGTTAAATAGCTCGGACGCAAAAATGTTAAAGTCGAAAGAGCGAGATAGGTTAGTTGTACCTCTACTATCCATTGCAGATGAAGATGTACCCAGTGCTTCCATGCCATTTAATTGCACTTGAGTAAAATCTGCATTTAGGCCTCGCAGAGATATCTGCCTTCCTTCACCGGCTTCACGGGTTATGGTTACGCCTGGTATTCTTTGAATAGACTCCGCTAAATTGAGGCTTGGGAAGTCAGCAATATCTTCAGCAAGGATTGAATCTTGCGAACTTAGCGCGTCCTTTTTTAAATCTTTAGCTTTTATCAGCGAGCCACGAAAACCACTCACTACAATTTGTTCTATCATTTCATCTTCAGTCTGCTGTGCTAGCGCAGTAAATTGCGTCATGTAGGTGGCTGATAGGACAGCTGTAGCTAAGAGTGTTTTTTTGAAGTTAGTATGCATGGTTTTACCTTTTAATTGATTAAATTTTGATGTGTAACAGCGTTAAATCTTTTCAAGCAATCATTCTCGAAAGACACTGAATGACTGCGATTAGTGGATTGAGGAGACTGCTTATAGAAATCACTAGAGATGAACTGAGCCCCACTCGCAAAAGCCGCATCTCTTTGCTCTCGCAAACTTTCTGTCGTAGCCGATAAATCAGCATCTGCGCGTGTTCTCACTAGAAAACCATCTTTGACTAGCGCTTGAATTTCTTTTTGATTTTTAACTGGATCATTTCGAATGAATATTGCGGCAGCGTCGGAATTTCTGGGTACAGAGAGAAACATGCTTTTCTTTTGAAGGGTTGAACCCTGTTGAAGATATATCTCTTTTTGCTCTTCATTAGCATCGAATAAAAATAAGAACTTACCTCGAAGTGCCTCAACACTTGGCCAGCCAGTCTCCGCTATTGCTGCCCTTAACGTGTGGTACTTACCCCGAACGCGATCTGGAGTAACTAACTTACCCCCAAATAAACGCGCAATTTCATTGTCTAAGCGTTTATAATCTGAAAAGGAGAAAGTGGCGGGAGCCGCTTTGCTAACAAACGTTGGCTGAGATTCTTTCACATTCAAAAGAACGGTAATGGGGAAATGGTTAGGGTTCGCTTCTGACCACTCTAGAAGTTGCCTTGCACAAAGCTGCATGGTCGAACAGTGCGTCATTACATCGACGTGTGGAATATGTAGAACCTTAAACCCAGGTTCTGCCAAAATTTGACGTTCGCTCTTTGTAAACCAATTGCCATTAGAAAGCGTTTCTATTTCTGGCGTGTCATATTGATGTCCATTTGGATCGTTAACCACATCAATTTCAATTTGACGAATTCCTAAATTCAACTGTTCTACAAGTGAAGGGTGACTATAAGAAATCTTCTTTAAAAGTTCAGGTGACGTACCTGCTAAGAATTGCTCTGCCTCTGGTGGAAGCGCTTTTTTGTAGCTATTGTGAGAACCAATAATTTGATACTGGTCCAGTGATTTCGCGCAAGATATAGCGCTAAAAACCAAAGTTAAAGAAAGTAAGAAATAACGCATAGGTACACATTCAAAGACTATTTTTAAGGGTAGAGCGGTGTTGTTTGAAAAAGGGGACAGGAAATTTTTGCGAAGCGCTAAACTTCACAAAAGTGTAATACTCCAAAACGTTTTAAATTAGTTTGTGTGAACCACTGTCCCCACTGAGTGCAAAGCGCAGTTATTACTATTAGGACTTGCTGAATAGGACTGCGTAATGGGTAAAAATGAAAAGAGAGCGAAAGAAATAAGAGTATGTGACGCTAGCATATTGAATGTAATGTCTGGCGCGTTGCTAGTTATTTGTTACTCCTTTTCACTTATTTCTACTAGTATCGTTGCCCAAAACGAAATTCCGCCGGTAAAAATCGCCTTTATAGCAGATATCCATCTTCACGCACCTGAAGCCGCGGCAGCAAGGCTTCCCAAAAATGCCCTGCCAAAAGACCCTGTAAGCCATGCTCCAATATTACTCAGAAGCATGCGGGCTCAATTAGGTTCTACTCGACTGTTTAATGAAAATATTATGGTGTTTAAAGAAGCGCTTGATGATGTGGTAGAAAGAAATATCAAGTTAGTAGCGTTACCAGGTGACTTTACAGACGACGGTCAGCCAGTAAATATCCTAGCATTAAAGGAAATACTAGACGAATACCGACATAAGCACGGACTACGGTTCTTCGCTATCAACGGAAACCACGACCCAGTCAGGCCTTTCACGCAACCAGGTGGTAAACGCGACTTTATAAATCGTGAAGGTGCAGAAATCAGTGTTATGAGCCCATCACATCAAGAGTGTATGTCTGGGAAAAGTGATTTTTGCTCAGAACTACTTAAAGAGTGGGGGTATAAAGAGATTGCACAATCACTATCTGAACATGGTTTCTTACCATCGCCTGAAGACAAGTTGTTCGAAACGCCATTTAATACAGTGGATTTAGAAGAGCGCCACTGGCAATGGTGTGACACGGAAGAGTTTTGTGTGGACATGCCTGATATGAGCTATTTGGTCGAGCCGGTGAAAGGCCTTTGGCTCTTGGCGATAGATGCCAATGTCTACAGGCCGAAAGGTAGCTTGAAGGACAAGCAGTTTTATGGGTCGAGCAATGCTGGCTACAATGCGCTAGTAAAGTACAAGCCAAAACTGTTGGATTGGATTAAAGATGTTGTTGTGCGTGCTAAAAAGCAGAACAAAAAATTAGTCAGTTTTAGCCATTTTCCTATGGCTGAATTCTCAGACCAACAAACACAAAGTATTGCTGAGCTACTTGGCGAAAATTCACTGCAAATGTCACGTCAACCCAGTGAAGATACTACAGCTGTGCTAGCGGCAACAGGTTTGAAGCTGCATCTTGGTGGTCACATGCATCTTTTTGATGTAAGCCAATCTTCAAAGCACGGTTTAACAAATGTTCAAGTACCATCTCTAGCTGCTTACCAGCCTGGCTATTCAATTGTGACGATTAATACAGAGGGGCATTCACTAGTAGAGACAGTCATCGTTCGTGAGGTTAAGAATTTTTCAAAATGGTTTTCGATTTACGAAAAGGAGTGGGGCTTTCTTCATAGAAGTCAGCAAGCCACGTGGGACAACAGTATTTTGTCGTCAAAAAATCATTTGGATTTCACCGACCAGCATTTACAGCAAGTGGTCAACGGTAGATATTTAGATGAGTGGCCTTCAGACTTGGTAGAGCAACTCTCGTCAAATACGGTAAAAGAGATCGTTGACCTCTGTCATTGCGCTCCAAGTGTCAAGAGTATGGAAAATAGTAGTGAGCTTAATGCGACGAACCTTGTTATAGATTTCTACAGAGCGAGAAATGCGGGAAGTTTTGCCCATTTAGCTTTACCCAGTAACTTCTATGACCAACTTTCGCTTTGCTTAAAAAGCCAATTTCCACAAAGTACATCACAAACTTTAGACGACAGCGATGCTCTCAAAAAAGCATTGGTCTTAATAACTAACACGATCTTGTCGTCGCGTGAGGACAAGGCTGCCGTTAGTCTCGTGTTATGACTAATTTAGCTAAGCAAAGCTAAAATACAGAGTGTAAGTTGAAGAGCTAGTTTTCTAATATAAGCGATTTAAATCGGTGGCTGCCGGGTATAGCTTGTCCATGTGAGGGTTAAATGAGAAGGCCAGCTCTAAAAACACTGTGCCTTCGATAGCTTAATGGGTCAAAGCAGTTAGAGGTACTTGCTCCACTTGTCTAAATTTAAAAATGTATTGTTAGTTTTATTAATGTTTTTAGTATCGCGGCCTTCATAGCTGCGATGCACAATCCCCCACGTAGTAGTGGTTCCTTCTCTCGCGCTACCGGTAACGCCTCTAATTTCATTATTTCTTATAGTGTTTGTTCCTTGAACGCCATTAAGCGCAATGCCTTCAAAAGCGTCGGCATAAGCATTGAAATTAGCTTTGCTGGTTGAAGTTTGGCCTGCAACCACATCTCCCAGTTTGTTTATTTCGTTGTGTTCAATCATTACATTGTTCGTGGTTTCAAGGCTGATTGCGCGCATGGCGTTATCGATAGTGTTATCTAGAATCTTCACGTTTGTAGCTTGCCAGCCTGGATAAACACTTTTTGTGCTGAGCCCAACTACGACATCTTCCAGTACGTTATTACGCATAACTATGTTGTCAGCCCCTCTTTTTGACGTAAAACCATCAAACGCGCGCTCTACATAGTTGTCATGAATGGTGAAGTGGTCGCCAAACTGACCCTTATCCCCGCCGGCTGATAAATAAACCGCGGCGTCCCGAACCCCATAAAAATTGTTATATCTTATCGTCGCTTTCAGTGCGCCTGTCATCAAAATGCCACTGTCACCACCCGCTTTGTAGAAAGGGTCACTATTGTTGCGCGTGCCGTAAAAATTAATATATTCGATGACGAGTTCATTTAGTTTATGGTAGTTGGTTGTATTTACGACACCTCGGATAGAGAGTGCATCGGCAGTTTTGTCTTTACCTTCCCGTCCTGCAGGCGTTAAGCGTGTGATAGGTACAACAGTCGATACTTTAGCGCGGGACATATCGAAATCACCGCCTTTCCAAGTAAAGTCAGCAAGCTGACCTTTGTTCTCACAAACGTTGTCATTACTTTTCGTGTCGAAACTAAACAAGTCACCATCTAAATCAGCCTTTGCGATAAAACGCGCGGCCGTGGCATCTACTATTAAGTCTTTCCGTAACGTTACGGTTATACCTTTGAGAATGGTTTTTCCATCTGATGCATCTTTATCGCTACCAATATAGTAAGTACCAGTCAATCTAAGTGGCTTGCCGGTATTCGTCGCTTGCTGTAACGCGTTTTGCAGCTTAGAAGCCTTACCGTTTGGATTTGCTGGGGTACTGCTGCAGTCTGCCGCGAGCCCCTGACCAGCAAAAATCATAGCGCCGCATGCTGTTAATAGTCGTAACGAGGTTTTTATATTTCTTTTCACATTTATTTCCTGATTTTACACCAAAATAGATAAACACTATTGAGGTTCTAAAAGGTCATACATAGCACTTCCAGCAAGCAAAAAGGCACCCACGCCAAATAGCTGAGAGTCATTTTTTGTTACTACATCGGGCTTTTCATTGACTCCCTGTACCCACCCAAATTTTCCATCAGGATGTACGGCTGAAGAAAGTACCTTCCATCCTTTTTTTACGTTAGGTAGATATGTGTTTCTATCTAGTAAGCCACTATTAATTCCCCATGCAATTCCATAAGTGAAAAAGGCCGTTCCACTGGTTTCTGGCTCAGCATACTTTTCTCCTGCCAGCAGTGACATAGGCCAAGCGCCATCTTGTTTTTGCAGCTCTACGATAGCTAATGTGAGCTCTTCGTAGAGCGACTCATAATAAGAACGGTATTGGTGATCGCGAGGGAGGTTTTCCAAAACATGTACAACGCCTGCGTATACCCAGCCCATTCCTCTAGACCAGAAAACTTGTTCACCAAACTTCCCCTGTTTGTCAAAATAACGAGAATCTCGGAAAAGTAATTTGGATTTCGGATCTTGTAGATAGGCAATGGTTGCTTGGAACTCTTTGTGAGCGTAATCAGCGTATTTTGGATCGCCTGTAATAGCGGAAAGTTCGAATAGTACGGGCGGCCCCATAAACAAGGCGTCAGCCCAACACCATCTCCATTGGCAGTTGTGTACGTTATCTTTATTTCTGCCAGCGACGAACTCGAGGCTATTGTCTGGCGCTTTCTCAATGAGCCAGTCAAACGTATCTTTTACTGGCGCAAGCGCTTCTTCGTTTTTATGTCTGCGATAATACCAAAGGTTGGTTTGCCCAATAACATGGTCGTCGGCAAAGTATTTAACTTTACCCATTTTCCAGTTGTGAGCATTACCCACGTACCCGATCCAAGTTTCGTAAAAGGGGTTCTCTGATCGTTCGGCAAGTTTAGTGAGGCCCTTATAGAAAGCGCCTTGAATCCATCGTCCATACGCTTCAGAACCAGCTCGAGCACGGCCGACATGAGTCATATGTTGAGTGCGCGCAACTTGCCAATTTGCGACTTTTTCCATTTGTGCCATCACGTGTTCTTGTGTTGGCAACTGAGGAGCATTGTTGCTCGATGCAAAGGCAAACATCGGAAGGCATGCTAATGTAAGGATGATTTTTTTTCTGTAAGGCTTTCTTAAACTGTTTAGTAGAACTTTCATTAATCTTCCTTTTCAGATGGACCATAGCCCAATGGCATAATGTCGATGCTTTTGAATTGTACGGTACTATTTTCTGCTTGAATGGCGATGAAGCCACCATTCATGGTGGCGCCACCATATAGCGCTGAAAGGTTTTGATGTTTTTCGTCCAAAGTGGGATTACGATAAGAAAGAACTTCCTTTCCATTAATAGCATGGGCAATCAGCTCACTTCCTTGAACCGTAATTTCAATGTCTACCCATTGGTCGCCTGGAAATGTTGCTGAAGCTGATAAAACGCAATGCTTAGTAATTATCACTCCATCGATATTGATATGACTGCCTGGCGTGCACACGTTACCGGTGGGTCGAACATCATTGTTCCCATTAGCTCCTAATAGCTGAACTTCCAAACTCACTGGGAAACGTTGCTCTTTCCTCATGGACGATGGAGGTTGGGCGTGGATCATAAATCCGTTATTTTTCCATGCGTTTTTATAACCCGGTAGCTGTTGTTCTAGAAAACGGTAGGTCGCCCGTAACTTATAATACGAATAAGGCGTTTGATAGAATAAATGCCCGAATTCGAAATCGAACTTGTCGTATTGGTCGTAATTCGTAGTCAGATAACCATTTTGGACACGAAATGTGTTTTTGTAATTTACACCTAAATCGTGGCCAGCAAACTTGGGTATCCAGCCATCTAAATTTTTCCCGTTAAATATTGGGATCCATTGATCTTTTGGTTGTGGGTCAAGGTCACTCGCGTGAAGATCAGCTGAAGCAACCAGGCCCATTAGAATTACACACGTTTTGCCAAATAATCTTAATAACTTGATCATTGTTTATGCTCACATTAGGCCTTTCTTCAAAAGATTAGCGGCATAATTGGCGGCTCTTGCGGTAATAGCCATATATGTTAACGAAGGGTTTTGCGTTGCGGTTGAGGACATACAAGCTCCATCAGTAACGAATAAGTTTGCCACATCGTGAGTTTGATTCCATTCATTTAGCACGGAGGTGTTTGGGTCGCTGCCCATGCAAGCTCCGCCCATTTCGTGAATTTGTTTCCCAAGAGGTATGTGCTTACTGTCTGGGACTGCGTTTACAACGATATTAGAACATCCACCTGCAATGAGCATTTCTTCGATATCTTTTGCTGCTTGCTTGACCATTTTTCGCTCGTTTTCCTTCACTTCCGCATCAATGTGTAATATCGGCATTCCCCAATTGTCTTTTTGAGTCGGATGCAGTGTTGCCATATTGTCGAAATAAGGAAGTATCTCGCCGTACATAAATGCGCGAAATTTCCAGGGGCCTGATTGACCGACTTTTTCTTTTCCTTCTATACCTATACCTGGACGTTTAGCCGGTGGGCTTACTGAAGAACGGTGTTGAGCGGTAGTTTGGAAACCAAATCCTCTCACAAAATCTGCGTCCATGAGTTTGTCATGACGATAATTCGGGATATACGTTGCTATAGGGCGTCGTCCGAATGCAAACTTATCTTCCTCTACTTGAACATCTCCGCTTGCTACAACGCCCGTAAAGTGGCTCATAATATAGTGACCTAAGGCTCCTGACGAGTTTGCTATACCATTTGGGAAGGTGGCAGATTTAGAATTTAATAGAATTTGCACCGTCCCTAAAGCTGATGCGCACATGAAGATGGCTCGGCCTTTGTACTGTCTTTTTTCCAGGGTCTTGGCATCAATGACGCTAACTCCGGTGGCGCGTCTGGTTTTATCATCATAGTCTACACGTTCGACAATAGCGTCAGTAACTACTGTTAGGTTTCCGGTTTTTTGAGCTGCCGGCAACGTCGCTGATTGTGTGCTGAAATAGGCGCCAAATGAACAGCCTCTGCGGCAATATGAACGAGCTAAACACTTCCCTCTACCCAATTTCAGTTGTTCTTCTGTTGGCTGTGTAATGTTTGCCGAACGGCCAATGATTAGGTGCCTGTCCTTATATCTCTTAGCTAAGTTATCTGAAATAAAACGTTCGGCATAGCTCATCTCCCATGGTGGCTGAAACTCACCATCAGGTAGCGTTTCAAGTCCATCCTTATTTGCAGCTACACCGATGAACTTTTCAACATGGCTATACCAGGGGGCTAAATCATCGTAACCAATAGGCCAGGGTATGCCATGACCATCGTTCGCGTTTGCTTGAAAATCTTTTTTGCTCCAACGCAACACTTGCCTCCCCCATGTGAGAGAGCGCCCTCCTAGCTGATGACCTCTGACCCACATGAAGGGTTTGTCTTTAGGAAAGCTATATGGACTTTGTTTGTCGTCTGCAAAAAATTGAAGCGCATCAGTTCTATATAAATGTCCCTTTTGCCTTAATGTGGTGTAATGTCCGTTTTCAGAAAGCTCTTCCGCCGGCATCCCTCTGTTTTGAAGTTCCCATGGAGCCTCAAAATCCTTGTATTCAGGACCTCTATGCTTGACGTTGCGCCCCCGCTCAACGACAAGCGTTTTAAACCCTTTTTCACAGAATTCCTTAGCTGCCCAGCCTCCGGTTATTCCTGAGCCAACGACGATGACATCGAACTCATTATTCATAGGTATTGCCTTTTATAAATTGCCTGCAATTCATCTTCCGTTACATCTCCTTTGTATCCTCCGGGGACTAAGATAAACTCTGGGTTTGCTTCCTTAGACGTGTAATGGAGGTGGAAAATCAGTTCTTTGAAGCGTTTATAAGCGATTAGAAATGAAGAAGTTGTGTCTTCAAAAGCCTTCTGATCTATTTCTACCAAATAAGCTAGACGGCGTTCTCTGTTCATTAACAAATAGCCTTTGCCGTTCAGATCACGCGCTCTATCTTTAAATTCGCTCAAAAAAGAAAGCATCTGCTGCTGAGTATTTAGAGATGCCCATGACACCATGAGTTCATCGAGTATTTGTGCTGCATAAGAGTCCGATGCGCCAGGTGTGTGAGTTTTCGGTATCATGATGTCTGCAATATCATGAGCTAGTGTCATCTGTTCCGCGTTAAAAAAGGATGCATCTGATTTAAAAACGGTAAGTTCTAACGAACCTTTCAGCTCAAAAGGAATTACCGCGGTGGATACTACATAAAGCATTGAGCCTAAGAATACGCGTCTATTTATCTTCACTTTGCTTCGCCGTTTTTCATTGTTAAATCAGCCCTTAAAATCCAGAATACATCGAACCACAAGTCAATATCAATCATTAATGTTCATTGTGTGTCAATTTTGTGTTAATGGATTTTGTGATTGGCAGCTCTTCTTTAATTACTCTTTGTGTTTTTAAATTATTGAATTTGTTTAATTATTTAAATCTTATTTGTTTTATTGAAATTTTGTTTTGTTAAGTTTTTGATTGAATTGAGATTGTTTAGGTGTCTAAAGTGTGCTTTTATAGTCAAAATGAATCATTATGGTGCGTGGCGTAGTGAAACGTATTTATTCTTTTGCAGTATTATGTCTCTTTATGAGCAGTGCTGTAGCCTCAAATCAAATAAATCAACGCATGTGCAGTACATTGGAGAATAATCTTGTGAGTGTGCAGCTACATTCAGTGAAGCAACTAATTGAACAAGATTTTGAAGGCACGTTAGTTGAGTTAAAAAATGCTGGTTTTCATGCTGTAGAATTTGCAGGCCGATATGGACAATTTAAAAATGACGCGCAAGGTCTCAAACAGTTTCTTGATAATCTTAAGCTTGAAGTAAGTGGTGTACATGCTGGACTACCACAATTGCGCGGAGACATAGGGAAAAATAATTTACAGTTCTTCAAGGACATAGGAGCGAAGCTTGTTATTGTCCCTCATGATCCTCGGGTGGATATTGTTGATGATATCGATGATCTAATCGATGAATTAAATTTTCTCACCGCGAAAGTACAAGATTATGGAATGGCACTTGGTTACCACAATCATGCAAAAGAGTTTAAAACGTTTGGGTCGTCAACTTACTGGGATTACTTGGCGTCAAATACGAACAAAACGGTTGCCCTCCAACTAGATGTAGGTTGGGCAAATTATGCCGGCGCAGATAGCGTTGAGCAGTTTAAACGGAATGCTGGTCGAATCGTCACGACGCACCTTAAAGTTCGAACCCATGATGGGGAAAACAAATCTCCGATTGTTGGTGAAGATGGATACGACTGGCATCAGCTTGTGAAGGACGCACTAACTCATGGCGGAACACGCTGGTTTGTAATCGAGCAAGAGGAGTTTCCACACAACCTTGATCCTATTCAAACTCTTGCGGCATCTAAAGCAGGTCTAGACGATGTTATTCTGTCTTTAAAAGAGGAGTGCGAGTAATGTTAAACGTATGCCATACCGCATCAATAGCAAGCCTTTTCCTTGTTGTTCTTATCCAACAAGCAAACGCTTCAGATAACGTGTCGGATGTAGTTAAAAAGACCAGTCAAGGCGAATCGCCTAACATTCTTTTCATATATACAGACGACCAAGCTCCATGGGCTATAGAAGGCAAAAGCCCTAATGCTGTTACGCCTAACCTAAACGCGTTAGCGGAACAAGGAATGTCTTTTCCAAATGCCTATACCACCACGCCAGTTTGTAGTCCTTCCCGAGCAGGCTTACTCACTTCGCGCTATGGCTTTGAAGTGGGTATTGACGATTGGATAAATGACCACCTTAAAAGTAAAACCCTAACAGGGCACCAGTTAGATTTAGGGCTTTCAGCAGAACTGGATTCCTGGCCCAAAAGATTGCAAGAAAACGGCTATTATAATGGTTTGATCGGTAAGTGGCATTTAGGAAAACAACCTGAACATCATCCTCAAAATTTCGGCTACAACGAGTTTACGGGCTTTCTAGGAGGCGGAACTTCACCCATAGACCCTCAACTTCTAGTAAATGGTGCCCCGAAGAATGAAGAGGGATTAACCGTGGACCTTCTCACTAACCATGCCATGGACTTTTTAACTAGGAATAAACACAGGAAGTTTGCTTTATCACTGCACTATAGGGCACCTCACTATCCATTTGAGCCTGTTTCAGAGAGTGATTTAGATGCTATTAGTAAAGATGTAGATTTAATACATCCTGATTACCCGGATTTAAATACAGAAAGAGCTAAGAAATTATTACGCGGATATTTAGCTTCTGTTAAAGGTGTAGATAGAAATGTCGGAAGACTGTTGGATCATCTAGACGAACTAGGGCTATCTGAAAATACTGTCGTCATTTTTACGTCTGATCATGGATACGTTATTGGACAGAACGGTATTTGGCATAAAGGCAATGGCTTTTGGTTGTTGAACACTCCACCTAAAGGCACTGAAACCATACCCAAAGGCCAGCGCCCAAATCTATATGATGCGGTGCTTAAGGTACCTCTTATTGTTCGTTGGCCAGGTAAGGTGCCAGCAGGGACAGAAAATGCCTCTACCGTATCAAATCTTGATTTCTTCCCTACTCTTATGGATATCGCCAAACTGGATTTACCTAGTGAAGCAGTCATTAGAGGGCAAAGTGTAATCAAAGCGTTAAAAGATGAAGATTTAGTAGTGAGTACTGACTATTTTGCCGCTTATTCAACGCTGCATCAGTCAATCACGGGTATGAGAATGTACAGCGATGGTCAATACAAATTAGTCCGAGATTTCAAAAACAAAGAACGAGACGAGTTTTATCACTTAGTTGTCGATCCTCATGAGACTCACAACCTGCTTGAGAGAGAATTGACAGCTGCTGAAAAGATGACGTTGAAAAGGCTGGATGACACTATCAAAGAGAAAATGCTCGATTTGGACGACCCACTTTCAACGAGCTTCACCCCAGTGACTTTTAAAACGCCTTAAAGCTTGGTGCTTCTTATAAGCAATTGAGCAGTCAAATATTGACTAAATAGATTTACGGAGTCGATAGGCCATCGGGCTTCAAATTGAACAAAATATGGAACATAGAAACATGAAAAATAAGCTGCTTTTAGCTATGGTAATTGCATACCTATTTGGCTGCACTTCTTTTGCGAATGATAAAGGAGCTTCAACACGTCAAGATACGCAGGCCTCCGTAGCTTCGTTGTCTCTCCACTCGACGCCAATTTTGTTGGGGAGTAGTCTTTTGGTTGATAAATCTCATACTTCAGATGGCTCAGATCGTGCGCAAAATGGTAAGCCTCTCTTTGCGGGTGTTATGGGGGCTCAAGCAGTTACCTATAAAGGTTATCAATATGTGATTTATTACACAGCAAAAGACAGGGGAGGTTACGGTGACCTTTTTGCTGAAGTTGTCGTCGCACGTAGAAAAGTAACAGGGCACGACTGGCAACACGCCACCTTGCCGGTATATCGACTGACTTCTGATGACGCACATAACCGCCAAGCCATCGAGATATCAAAAGGCGACGGTGCCATTCATATTTCCTTCGATCATCACAACTTAGATCGAATCAACTACGCACGCACTGCTTCGGGAGTCGCAGATCATCCAGAAACCCTAGATTGGAATGATGAAGTTTTTACGTTTCAGCGTAATCTCGGTTTTCCTAACAACGCGGTAGAGCGCGTTACTTACCCAAAATTTTATTCGTTAGAAAGCGGTAATGTACTTATGTATTTTCGGGAGGGTGGGGCAGCAAAAGGTGAAATGCAGCTTGCTCTTTATGATGCCAAGAATAGTGAGTGGCAGTATATTCGCAATATATCGTCAAGTGATGGTGTCTACGTTCAAAACGTAAACGGCAATAAAGAACCTTCGACAAGAGGGCCCTATTTAGCCGGTGGTGGACCAAAATTTGATGCTAATGGTCGCATGCACATTAGCTGGGTATTTAGAGAGCGACCTGTCAATTGCAATCCTGGTAAGATTAACGGTCTAGATTGCAATCACGGTATCTACTACACCTACAGCGATGATGAAGGCCTCACGTGGTACAACAATGCGGGTGATCTAGTAGCTGATACTCGAAAAGGAGAGGTATTGTCCGTTGAAACTCCAGGGTTAGAAGCTGTCCATGTGGCTACAACACTGCGGCCATCAAATGTTTCTCACAACTCCGTTATAGACACGAAAACAGGTGACTACCACCTTCTGCTTAGCCATAAGACATCACCTGATGGCCCTGCTCGTGTGCATCATTATGTACGTGATACATCAGGTAATTGGCAAAAGCGTGTCTCTGGTTTTAGCGCTTCAAACGTAACGTTAACGTTCTTAGGTGATAGGCTGTTCGCTTTTGCTGGAAGAGAAAGTGCTGAGATTTATTATTCTGATAGAGCCGATAACTTTACCGAGTGGCATCAAGTCGAAATGCCGATTGTAGATAGTAAGTTTGGCAAAATCGAGGATGGGTATATTACATGGGATCTCAGCTTGTTGAACCAAGGTGTTGCGAGTGTCATTTGGCAGCATGCACCAGGCTCAATTGGTGATCCCAGCCCTATTTATGTTTATGACTTTGAACTAGGCGAAGTCTCATCTGGTGAGTAGTGCATCATATACTGTAATGGTGGTCTTTCAGGTTTCAATTCAAAACCGGAGTATACTTTGCGTAAAATCCTATTGATTATTGTTGTGGCTTTCTTGTCATTCAATGTAAGTGCAGCATCACTGAAAGAAGCATTTAGCAATCCAGGAGATGCTCACAAGCCATGGGTATTTTGGTATTGGATAAATGGTAATGTTACTGAAGAAGGTATAAAGGCAGACCTGGAATCGATGTCTAATGCTGGATTGGGTGGGGTAGTGTTAATGCACATTAATGAGCATCATGTCATTCCCGCAGGGCCTGTCAAATTTCTTTCTGAAGATTACCTATCACTGCTCGCTTTTACCTTTGAAAAAGCTTCAGAGCTGGGTTTAAAAGTGAACCTGTACAATAGCGAGGGATGGTCCGTCGCTGGTGGTCCTTGGATAAGTCCTAAAGACGGTATGAAAGAGCTGTCTTGGAGTGAGCAACAAATACGAGACCGCTTTCAGCCTATAACTTTTCCCGCTCCTCACGCTCCGTTGAATTTTTATGAGGACATAGCAGTTCTTGCCTTTCCTACACCTAAAGCGCACATCGAGCCGAAATTTCAAGAACGTGTCGCAAGCGTAAACATCTCTGGTACTGCT
Organism: Alteromonas sp. KUL150; assembly: GCF_009811475.1. NCBI lineage: Bacteria > Pseudomonadati > Pseudomonadota > Gammaproteobacteria > Alteromonadales > Alteromonadaceae > Alteromonas > Alteromonas sp. KUL150. The sequence continues at coordinate 65,834 of NZ_BLIJ01000064.1, read as the reverse complement.
TCGCAAAGTACTGTAGTTGCTAAAAATGCTATTGACGGTGATTGGAATACATTGGTGTACCCCAATATTGATGAAGAAACTAAACAGCGATTTATTCAGATTGATTTCTCTGAAGAATTTACTTTTCGCAATGCGTTTGTGAAGTTTGCTGCTTATGGAATGATGGGAATGAATCGCCTTCTGGTTTCAGATGATGGTAAGAATTATCGCGAAATCGCCTTTTCAAAACGTGGGCAGATTTATGATGACTTAAGCTGTTTTCAGTTTGAGCCAATTAAAGCAAAACACGCAAAAATAGTGTTCCAGCCCACCGATAATAAACTTCTATACACGGCGATGCCGAAGGTCGATGTCGCGGTGCGTGAGGTAATTTTCGACAATAAACCGCGTACTGCGAACTGGTGTCAAAAAGCAGCGCATATATTCCCCTTTCATATGCAAGAAACAGAACGCGAAGCAATGAATGCCTCGTTTAAGAGTGATGCGAGTATCAACGCCGATTCAATTGTTGACGTGTCCCAATATCTTGACGAAAGCGGTCGTCTTAACTGGACACCACCTAATGATGATTGGACAGTAATTCGTTTTGGTATGTCGTCTACCGAAGCTGTGAATAGACCTGGTTCGGAGGGCGGGGAAGGGCTTGAAGTCGACAAGTTAAGTGAACGGGCACTTGATATTCACTTTGAGCATTATATTAAAAGAAATGCAGAGCGCTCGCAGAAGTACGTGGGTGATTCATTTGTCTCTACTCATGCTGATAGTTGGGAAGTAGGACGTCAAAACTGGACGCAGGGATTTGAAAAAGATTTCGAAGAAAGGCGGGGTTATTCACTCATTCGATTGCTTCCTGTTACGCTGGGATATGTCGTAAAGGACGCAACGTTCAGCGAGAGAATTCTTTGGGATTACAGAAAGACACTGGCAGAGCTCATTGCTGAGCGCTTTTACGGAGGCATGCAGCAGCGAGCGAACGAGTTAGGGTTAACATTTTCAGCTCAATCGATGAAGCCTTTCATAGACAACCTTCAAGCGTTAGGTCAAGCGGATATCATTTATGCCAACAGTGCATTTCGTTCTACTAATCCGTTAGAAAATAAACCAAATCAAGAATTTGCCTACCTAACTGCAAAAATGGCTGCCTCGGCGGGCTCTATTTATAACAAGCCTGTTCGCTCAGAGTCATTCACATCATTGCCCCAAGCGAATAGGTGGCTAAGTCACCCGTTAACTTATAAGTCGCAAGCTGATACCGATCTTGCAGCGGGGGTGACGTTGACAACACATCATCTTTTTACCCACCAGCCCTGGACAACCTTAAAACCGGGTATGACGCTTGGGTACTGGGGGATACATTTTGAACGCACACAGACATGGTGGCATGAAGTAGAAACATGGAATAAGTACTTAACACGCTCTCACGCCTTGCTCAGTATGGGTCAGCCGGTGCTTGATGTACTGCACCTGTTAGGTGATGACTCAGCGACGACATTTGATAGGGATTTTGCCTTGAGAGAGCTGCCCGAGGGTTATGATTTTGAATTTATCTCAACAAATGGGGTGATGAATCACGTCAACGTAAATGATCAAGGGCAACTCGCTCTTGAGTCGGGAAGAACCTACAATATCTTATCGATATCGCCCGATGTGAGTATGCGAGTAGAAGTACTGGAGCAAATAAAATCTCTATTAGAGAGAGGGGTAACGGTTGTAGGTTTACCCCCCACTTTCTCGCCAAGTTTGGAAGGCTCCCTTGACACCTCGGGCACTGATCAAAGAGTTAACCAATTAGCTGGAGACATTTGGGGCGCGCGATTCAATAACCAGGTGTTTGAAAACTTAGAAGACGCATTAAACCATAAAGATATTCTACCAGATGTGCTAATTTCTCACACTGATAACCGCTTTGTTTGGCGACACCATAATATATCTGAAGAGAACACGGATGTGTATTTCATCAGTAACCTAGATCACATGTCTGCGGAAATAGAATTGGACTTGAGAGCTAAAGGTAAAGTGGCTGAAATCTGGGATCCGCTATCAGGTAAACGACTTCTCGCCAGTGATTACGTGGTTGAAAACGGTCGCTCGCGATTTAAATTACACTTTGACCAAGCACAGTCTTTGTTTGTTGTTTTAGCACCTCAAAAGAGTACCGGACAGCTACTGAACACCCTCCCTCTTCGGCAACTGCAGATACTAGATTCACCGTGGCAGGTAGATTTTATTAAAGGCGTAAAAAAACCAAACGCATTAGCGCTTAACGAACTCATCGATTTGTCTCAACACGCGGATGAGGATGTCAAATATTTCTCTGGCACGGTTCGCTATGAGACTGAATTTGAAATGGCTGATGATTTGCCAACGTCCCAAAGTTACCTTCTTAACCTTGGCGAAGCTTTCCAGTTTGCGCGCGTAAGGCTAAATGGTCACGATCTCGGACTGAGAATGTGGGCGCCTTATCACTTTAATATTAGTAATATCATCCGAAGCGGAGCAAACCGTTTGGAGATAGAAGTAACTACTCTTTGGCCCAATCGTTTAATTGGCGACGAGCGCTTGTATCCTGACACGGCAGCTTGGAAGAAAAATGGCTACCAAGGCTCTCAGTTAACTAGTTTTCCGAAATGGCTTAAAGGAGCTGCGCCTGAACAACCTGGGTCGCGCAGCACGTTTGCTACATGGAAGCATTGGAACAAAGATGATGAGTTACTTCCATCAGGACTGCTAGGCCCTGTGAGTATAATGGTTCAAGATAGGAATTGAAGCATCGACTTGCTTGGTGGTAATTGAGGTGAGGCATGCCCTTTCAAAAGTCTTTTTTTGAGGGCATGCGTCTACTCTAAATAATGTTGTTTTTGAGAAGCTTAGCCGCGTAATCTGCCGCTCGCGCAGTTATCGCCATATAAGTTAACGATGGGTTTTGGGTTGCGCTAGATGCCATGCAGGCACCGTCGGTAACAAATAAATTGGGTATATCGTGTGCTTGGCCCCAGCCATTGAGAACAGATGAATCTGGATTACTTCCCATACATGCACCGCCCATTTCGTGAACCTGCTTACCCATCGGAACATGTTTGTTTTCTGGTGTCGCTTTTACCTGAATGTTGGTGCACCCACCTGCTTCGAGTATTTCTTGTATGTCCTTGGCCGCTTGCTTAATCATTTTTCTTTCATTGGCTTTTATTTCAGCATCGATATGAAGTAATGGCATGCCCCACTCGTCTTTATTGGTAGGGTGGAGGCTGGCTGCATTCTCGTAATACGGTAAAACTTCACCATACATAAACGCTCTGAAACGCCATGGGCCGGGCTTTCCAACGCTTTCTTTAGCAATAACGCCGATACCTTTTGACTTGGCATTCGGTGAGGAGAACGAGCGGTTTTGTGCTGTGGTTTGAAAACCAAAGCCTCTTTCAAAATCTGCATCATCTTGCTTTTCGTGTCGATAATTTGGAATGTAAGTCGCAATAGGACGCCGTCCGAATGCATACTTATCTTCACTTACCGGTACATCCGCACTTGCTACAACTCCGGTGACGTGACCGAGTATGTAGTGGCCCAGCATACCGCTGCTATTTGCAATACCATTTGGGAATGTTTTGGATGTAGAGTTCAACATAACTTGCACCGTGCCCAATGCCGATGCGCACATAAACACAACGCGACTCTTGTATTGCCTTCTTTCTTTCGTATTAGCATCGATGACAGACACGCCGGAGACTTTGTTATTGACGTCGTCGTAGTCAATACGCTCAACAATACTGTCTGTCATTACGGTTAGGTTTCCCGTTTTATGAGCCGCAGGTAACGTGGCAGACTGAGAGCTAAAGTACGCGCCAAAACTGCATCCTCTTCGACAGTACGAACGCGCCAGGCATTTACCTCTGCCCAGTGCAGTTTGTTCTTCAGTGGGAGAGGTGAGATTAGCGGCTCTTCCTATAATGAGGTGTCTGTCTGTATATTTTTTCGCAATATTATTGGAAATGTATTGCTCTGCATAACTCATCTCCCACGGTGCCTGAAACTCACCATCAGGTAGAGTTTTTAACCCATCTTTATTCGCTGAAACACCTATAAATTTCTCAACATAGCTATACCATGGAGCTAAGTCTTCGTAACCAATAGGCCATTCAATACCATGGCCGTCTTTCGCATTGGCCTCAAAATCCATTGGACTCCATCGTAATACCTGCCGTCCCCACGTTAATGAACGGCCACCGAGTTGATATCCCCGCGTCCACATAAATGGCTTGTCTTCGGGGTAGCTGTAAGGGTGCTTTTTATCGTCGACAAAGAAGTGAAGTGCATCGGTTTTATATAGGTGGCTTTTTTTTCTCAATGTAGCGTAGTGGCCATTTTCAGCGAGTGTTTCATCTGGCATACCTCGATTTTGTAAGTCCCAAGGAGCTTGGAAATCTTTGTATTCAGGCCCTCGGTGATCCACATTTCTACCACGCTCAATAACCAATGTATTGAAGCCTCGCTCACAAAACTCTTTTGCTGCCCAGCCGCCCGTAATTCCTGAACCAACAATAATGACGTCATAGTCGTTGTTCATAAGTATTTTCTCTCGTAAATAACGTTTAGCTCATCCTGTGAAAGACTTCCTCGATAGCCACCAGGAACAAGAAAGAAGTTGGGGTTGGCTATTTCAGATGAGTAGTGAATATGAAAAATCAGCGCTTTGAATCGTTTGTATGCAATGGAAAAGTCACCTTTATCCGTGTCGAAAACGATCTCGTCGATTTGCTCTACAAAGGCCTGACGATTTTCTTTACTCAGTGACAGGTAGTTTGCATTAAATGCGTTTTTTGCGCGTTGCAAAAACTCCAATAAAAATAGAGTGAATTGCTGTTGGGTAGAGGGGGATGCCCAAGATATCATTAACTCATCAAGCACCTGTGCGGTGTGAGAATCTACTGCACCGGGGGTGTCAGTGCGGGGTATCATAATGTCCACAATATCGTAAACTAGCGTAAATTGCTCAGCATCAAAAAAAAACCGCATCCGACTCAAAAACAGTAAGGTGAAGTGCCTTTTTTAACTCTGATGGTAAAACAGCAGCTGAAACCACATACAGCATAGAGCCTAAGAATATCCGTCTGTTTATTTCCACGTTACCCTCTTCTTATTTTGACTCGGGAAATTTGATGACGTTGATACTACCTATAAAAACAAGCCAAAAGCAATCATTATCAATCAAATTAATTTACATTGTTTTGACATCAATGTATTAGGTAGCAGGATAGTAGTTGTAGGTGGGTTGAAAATTTTCGTTTAAAAATTGTCTCTGGGTAAGCCGGTGATGTTATCTAGTAGTAGCGTCTTATTGGGAGTAAGTTCTATATGGCTTTTGTACGGTAACGCTTTTGCAGATGGCTGGCTGCCGAAGTAATTCAGGCCCATCAAAACATTGTTATAGTGAAGCGCTACCATAAAAGGTGTTAGCGCAAAATCATAAAATGCCACTTCATCTATAGTCCCCGCATAGGCCTCTGCGGCGTGCCCTTGAGCGTTAGGAGAATTGCCAATATTGGCTAACCCCGCTCCACCGCTCAATACTTTTGAGCCAGGTGGGTATCGGTAAAGTGCGCCTACTTGTCCGTCGATGTAAATTGCTTTTATCCCACTTTCAACATCATAAGTTGCCGCCACATGGTGAAGGTTTCCATCTTTTAACTGCTTAAGCGTTGGACGTCCGTTCCTGCCGTCTAATGGTAGTTTGAGCTCATGGTACCCTTGACCTAAAATGTACAACCCGAAGCTCAGAGACTCTGTATAGTCTCCAGTTGGCACTACTATTGATTTGTTGCGGTCATTTTGAAAGCTAAGCAGTATTCTATGATCTTTATCACTTTGATCTTTCCTGAAAATCTCATCAATTTCACCGTATCGTGTCGAAGTTGGGCCTTCTCCACTATATAAAGGCTTAATCAATGCTTCTATAGTGACACCATCAATAACGGAGAACGAACCTGTTGCGGGCGCACTTCCACCTCCGCTACCCACGTTAATTCTTGCATGCTTTCCATTATCAAAATAGAAAGCGCCTTTTCCGACGAGTCCATCGATGCGTTGAGCTCCACTACTTGGAACACCGACTGCGCGACCCGCAAAGTCCATCACTCTGTCGCCAACATCATCGAAGTTCCAAAAGTGTTTAGGTCGCCATGTTTTAGGAAAGATTTTTGCTTTGGTGTTACCAGAGACCGAGGTTGCATCACTGTCAACCTTTACGGTTAACTTGCCCGAATGCATCTGAATATCAGAGGCGTTGGCAGAAATAGCAATAGTTTTATTTGAATGAGAGACAACCTTAACCTCACCGCTTTTTAACTCAATTTCGGTAGAGTTAAATAATTTAAAGTGCGAATGCGCAGAGAGTATTAAGCTATCACCAGAGCGTAATTCAAGCTCAACCGGTCGTTCGGTTTTGTATACACCAGAATAAACGAGCGTGTTTTGTACGTTACCATTTTCGTCAATTAACAGCTCCCCACTAACTATTTTTCCTACAAAGGGTTCGTCGGGAAGCGGTTTGAATTGAGTAATTAGGTATACCACCAGCATGCACAGCACTGTGAGTCCCCCCGCTAAATAAAACTTACGTTTTGTGCTCGCGGATCTCTTTTCAGAAGAGGCTTCATAAGGTTGGTTTTGATGAGGTAAATTTAAAGCTTGCGTGGGCCGCACAATAAGCTCGTCGACGAAGGTTTTTCGCCTTACTATTTCAAGATTTGGAAGGGTATTCGATTTAAGATGAAAGTGAAATTCGATGTAATCAAGGTAAAACCGTTGAGCCTGCTCATCGTTACTCAACAGTGGTTCAAGTTTTTGAAGCTGTATCTGTGTAACGGTACCTGCGCAAATATCATCTGCTATGGCCCGAATTTCATCAAACCTTTCTGAGCGATTCAAGTGTCGTGCTCCACTTTTTGTTTATCAACGCAGTCGAAGAGCTTACGGCGAAGCAAATGAATAGATTTACGAATACCAAAAATCGAGCGCCCCGTGTTGTCTGCAAGTGCCTGTGCGCTTAAATTTTCTATGAAAAAACCATAATATAATTCGTGTGCGGAAGCAGAGAGCTGAGAAACGCAATGCTGCAGCATGCTCCATTTTTGGTCTGTATTATCTTGATGGGAAGCTACTGCTGATAGCTGCTCTAGCAACTCATCACTCAAACCTGAAACGAATTTTTTCTGTTGTCTTCGATACGTTCTTACACAGTTAAACACAATAGTATTTGACCATTTTCTAAAACTCGTTCCTCGCTCAAAAGTCTCGAATTCCTTCCAGAGAATAACGCTTGTCTCCTGAAAAATATCATCTGCGGCCGCTTTGTCTAAAACAAAGGCATAGATGTATGCATACAAACGCTGCTTTTCTGATTCAAACATTGCCGAAAACATGTCTGAGGTTGTATCCAAAGAACCTCGACTACTCTGTGGTGATGGCACGTTTTGATACACCTTATCCTCTCTTTTACGATGTGATCATCAAATTCATCGCAACAGTTCAATACGCATGTCAGCAGCGTTAGCGTCACACAACTAGTGTATGAGCAACGCTGTAATATATTACGCAAATTTAACATTTAAGACATTTTTTGACTATATTTGATTGAATTTAAATTTTAAGGGTATTAATCTCACAATTCGTTGCCTTTTCTAATTATATAAAGTCTGATCTGAGCCAAAAAATGCCATATTATCGTTACTCAGTATTATGTTTATTCGCTATTTTTGTTGTTGCCTGCGAGCACGTAGGGCCTGACTCCATCAATGACAATGAGTCATCATTAATAGCTCCCCCCATTGGACTTACGGTGGGAGAAGGGGGGGTAAATCCCATCGGCCACTATGAGAGCGTGCCACGTTTTAGTTGGCAGCTTGACACTGAGTCTTCTCAGCTAGCTCAGCAAAGCTACCAACTTCAAGTTGCAAGCGACGGTGCATTCAAGCCTGAACAAATCATTGGGGATAGCGGAAGAGTAACCTCCTCTAAAAACGCTTGGATAAGACCTGAAGGCCTCACTTTGGAATCAAGGCAACGCGTGTTTTGGCGAGTTAAAACATGGGATGTAAAAAGCAATAGTTCACAATGGAGTGAAATACAGACGCTCGAAACTGGCTTATTGAGAAACAGTGATTGGCACGCTCAATGGATAGGGCATCCAGACACCAATGAGCGTACGCAAGTGCTAAGTCCCAACGCTATTGAGCAACCAGATAACCAATACTACCCGCCACAGTATTTACGCAAAAACTTTGAACTTCATAAACCCATTAAACGTGCCCGACTTTATATCACGGCAAAGGGCGTTTTTAAGCCCTTCATTAATGGTAAGGCGGTGAGTGAAGATGTCATGACTCCGGGGTGGACGCCATATCATAAACGTATTGAGACGCTGACTTACGATGTTACTAACCTACTACAGTCAGGCGCTAATGCCATTGGTGCTGCATTGGCAGAAGGGTGGCAAGGTCGTATCTTCCATCCTACAAAGCAGGATTACGTAACACCACTGCGTCTTATTGCGCAGCTTGAAGTCACCTTTGAAGACGGCACAAGCTCGCGAATTGTAACGGATGATAGCTGGCTATCAACGGACCAAGGCCCCATTCGCACTGCGGGTAATTACGATGGTGAGCGCTATGATGCGAATTATGAGATGCCTGGTTGGAATACTCCAGAGTTTGATAGTGAGGGCTGGAAACGTGTTTACTCTGAGCCCCCTGAAACTGTGGTTAAGCTGCGGCCGAAACGTCATGCGCCAGTAAGAGTAACAAAAACAATTCCTGCTATCACACTTGTGAGCGTAAAAGATGGTGTAGCCATTTTCGACATGGGTCAAAACATGGTAGGCGTGCCCGAAGTATCGCTACCGGTGAAAAAGGGCCAACCCGTGAAAATTCGTTTTTCTGAAGCACTGCAAGGAGAGGAATTCTATGTTAAAAATCTGCGCTCGGCCAAAAGTACCGATTGGTATATTCCTAACTCTGACGGCCTAATCACCTATCAACCAACATTTACGTTTCATGGCTACCGTTACGTAGAAGTGTCTGGTTATGACAAAACAGCAACGCCAGCGCTGGATTGGCTTACAGGAAAGGTGCTTCATTCTGATTTTGATGTATATGACAATTTTTCCAGCAACCATAGCAAACTTAATAAGTTATCAAGCAACGTGTCGTGGGGGCTAAGGGGTAACTTTCTTGATATTCCAACCGACTGTCCCCAGCGCGATGAGCGGTTAGGCTGGACGGGTGACGCTCAAGTTTTTGTACGCACATCCTTATACAAAGCAGACGTTTACGCATTCTGGGCATCATGGCTAGAGAGCATGCGAGAAGAGCAGGGCATTGACGGAATGATCCCCAAATTTGTGCCGTTTCGGCCGTTTCTTACTGAGGGAACCGCCGCTGCTTGGGGTGATGCGGCAACCATAGTTCCATGGGAGTTATATCAGCATACAGGCGATTTAACAGTTCTTTCGGAAAATTACTCAATGATGAAGCGGTGGGTAAAATTCACCGAGTTTAATAGCTTTGACTATATCTCAAATATCGGTACGTACGGTGACTGGCTACAGCCTTTTACAGAAAACGGGCGTGCATCAGGTGACACGCACCCAGATTTGATAGCTACAGCCTATTACGCGCGCTCCGTCGACATCTTGGCCAAAACTGCACAGGCGCTAGGCTATGAATCTGACGCTCATCAATATCGACGTTTATTTAATAACATTAAGCAAAAATTCAGAACGTTCTTTTTCGATGATGCCCTTAATGTTGTAAGCACAACGACTAAGCAAATTAAGAGAGAAAAAGGGAAACGGCTTAAATCACCAAAAACTGTTGAACTTAACCTCAAAACTACTCAAACAAGTTATTTACTGCCGCTGGCGTTTGGTTTGTTCTCCGAGGACCAACAAGCCACTGCCGTTGAGAAGTTATTAGACTTGCTAGAGAAAAGCGATCGGCATTTACGTACCGGTTTTCTCGGCACGCCCATGCTGCATCAAGTTCTTCAGCAATATGGCCATAGCGAACTGATGTACGATATTTTGCTGCAGGAAACCTATCCGTCATGGTTCTACTCAATCAACAACGGCGCCACCACCACTTGGGAGCGATGGGACTCGTACTCTATTGAAGACGGTTTTAACAAAGCCAATATGAATTCATTAAACCATTATGCTTACGGCGCTGTGGCTGAGTGGTTTTATACCGGTATGCTTGGAATTAGGGCACTAGAGCCAGGGTTCAAAACCTTTCAAATTAATCCGCAGTTCACAAGTAAGCTGAATAACTTAAAGGGCACTGTGCCAACCATAAATGGCAATATTAGCGTGGCTTGGTCTACTGCCTCCAGTCAATTATCAATGAGTATCACCATACCTAAAAACACCCGAGCTGAATTGAAACTCCCGTTGGTTGAGGGGTTGATACTGACCCGAGATGGCAAGGAGTTGGAAGATACAGACTTATGGCTTGAGCCAGGCTCTTATCGTATCTCGGGCGAAATTACGACAACCAAGTAACGTGCTGTTGGTTAATCAATCATGCCGTTGTAACCGTTTTATGGAAAACAAATTATGCGTATAAAAGAAATTATTATTACCGGTATTGTGCTACTTGGTTCGGTTTTACCGCATTCTGCGCTTGCTGTTGAATGGACCGCTGAGTGGATTTGGGTAAAAGAACGATTTACCGATCCGAATACCTGGATGACATTTCGTAAAGAAATTAGCCTAGATGAACAACCTCAGGAAAGCTTTGCTTATATCAGCGCAGATACCAAATATTGGTTGTGGATCAACGGTGAACTTGTGGTCTTCGAGGGAAGTTACACCGGGGGGCCGTCCCCCGTAACACCTGCGCCGCGAACGGATTTCTTTCCTATTGCATCTAACAAGTACTATGACCAAGTTGATATTAGCCCATATCTCACTGAAGGCACTAATACTATTGCAGTATTGGTATGGTATTACGGTGACAACGGGCAAAAAGGCACCCATATTTCGTCTAATAAAGGGGGCTTTATCTTTCAAGCTGATATAGGTAATACTCATGTTATCTCTGACGACTCATGGAAAGTAAACCCACATCCAGCCTACGCAACTAAAGTGACAAAGCAATCTCCTTACCGCGTGGCAGCATGGAACATTGACTACGATGCTAATAACAGCATGGGAGACTGGACCGACAATGCTTGGTATAAGCCAGGGTACGACGACACACATTGGCAACAAGCAAAAAGTCTACATCGTCCGCCACGCGCGCCTTTTAATGCGCTTTTCCCCAGTGAAATACCTATTCTTAATAACTATGGATTAGCTTACTGCGAGAATTTCCCAGCCAGTGAGTTTCCCTTTGTGAGTAACGGAGAAACCATTAAATGCGTACTCGACTTTAATAAAAATGTAACGCCTTATTTTGATATTGAAGCCAAGCAGGGCCAAGTGGTCCATATCGATTCTAATATGCGACTTAACACCATTGAGACCGAGTATACGACAAAAGAAGGTCGGCAGCAGTTTGAGTCGTATTCATGGTTTAACGCCCGCACTATAGAATATACCTTCCCAAAAGGTGTCATCGTGCACGGCTTAAAGTATCGCTGGACTGGGGTTGGCTCAACGCCTGGACATTTTGAAGCAGACGATGCTTGGTTTACGCGCATTTGGCAGATGGCTGAAAATACCTTATATATTTGTGCTCGCGATAACTTTATGGATACCCCTGACAGGGAACGTGGCTTATGGATTGGCGATGTAGCCGACCAAGCAAGCTATCTGTTTTACTCAATGGATAAGCCGGGGCGAGATTTGCTTAAAAAAGCGATTAAAGTAACGCTGGCCTTCAGCGATAGTGAAACCGGTATTTTCGCAGGTTTAGGTCCTGGTCGATTTAGAGAATTGCCAGCACAGAGCTTGCAGTTTATAGAACAAGGTATTTGGCACTACTACTACAATACCGGCGATCGGGAAACGTTGGAATTTGCCTATCCATATGTGCACAACTACCTTACGTTGTGGGGAGCGCAAGAAGATGGTCTTGCCACGTTTAGAAGCGGCGCATGGAAATGGACAGACTGGGGACCACAAGACACCATAGACTACGACGTTATTCAAAATGCGCTTTACTACAGCGCACTGGTATCTGCCCGCAAAATGGCCAAAGCGCTAGGGGACGATACTCACCTGGATTTTTACAATAGCCGCATCACAGCACTCAAAAAGGCCTTTAGGGCAGAGTTTTGGCAAAATGGGTTTTACAGCAGTAACCCTCAGCAGTTTAAAGACGATCGAGCCAACGCAGTTGCTATTTTGTTCGGTTTAGCTGACGAATCACAATACAACTCAATAGTCGACAATGTATTAGTCCCCAACCACTTTTCCAGTCCGCACTTTGAATGGATGGTGTATAACGCTATGGCAATAGCTGGGCGTTATGATGATGCACTCTCAAGAATGAAAACACGTTACGGCAAACAGGTAGACAATCCGGTTCGCTCTACATTAACCGAATACATGAATGGCGGGGGAACAGAAAACCACGCATGGAATGCACCTAGCACAGTGCTTAGCAAATATATTGCCGGCATAGCGCCAACTTCTGTGGCATGGAATACGTATGAGATTATGCCTAACATGGCGCATATGAAACGCATTGAACAGCACGTGCCTAGTGTGCAAGGCGATATCGATTTTGTAATCAGCCGCACCTCGGAAAACCTTACGCTTGAACTCACTTCCCCTGTTAATACGGTGGCTACGCTCGGGGTGCCTAAAGCGTATTTTGATATCAGCAAAATATCCGTAAATGGCAGAGTTTTATGGCAAAACGGGCAAGCTAGAAACAATGTAAGCGGTGTAAAGTTTGTGTCAGAGACATCAAAATACATCAATTTTGAAGTTGAACCAGGTACCTGGCAAATAGACGCACTTTAGGTTCAAGAGGTCGAAATGAAATTTGTACTTAAATACTTAACTGCGCTTATGCTCGTGTTTACAGGTATATTATTCAGCGCAATGACTTATGCAAGTCAATCTGATAAAACTCCTAACATTGTGGTGTTCTTGATTGATGATCTTCGCCCTGACTTGGGCGTTTATGGTCATAATAAGGTGCACAGCCCCAATATCGACCAGCTGGCCAGTGAGGGCGTGAAGTTTACTCGAGCCTATGCACAACAAGCAATATGCGGCCCTTCTCGGGTTAGCATTATGACAGGCTTGCGGCCTGAAACCACGGGGCTGTATACGATTAGGCGAGACGGCCGACTTAGACCTAATCAACCTAATGTGATGTCGATGCCCCAATTGTTTAAAGCCAATGGCTACAAGACCATTAGTATTGGAAAGGTTTACCACAGTACAACAGACGATGCAGAAAACTGGTCTACTCATATCAAAAAGCTCGATAACTTTTACGCCATTGACGGAAATAAAGAGAAGCGATTTGCGTATGAAGCGGGCGAGGTAGATGACGACTTTTACAAAGACGGTAAAGTGGCCAGCGATGCCATAGATACATTGAAAGCGTTAAAAGACGATAAGTTTTTGATGTTCGTTGGCCTCAGTAAGCCTCACCTTCCTTTTAATGCTCCGAAACGTTACTGGGACTTGTATAACAGCAACGATTTTGCCGTGCCAAGCCGGAATAAGCCTGAAAACATGTACCGCCTTGCACTTACGAACTGGGGGGAACTTCGTATGTACGGTGGCATTCCTAAAGAAGGTAATGTTGATGATGAACTCACGAAAAAGCTCATACACGGATATTACGCATCGGTAAGTTATATGGATGCCCAAGTAGGCAGGGTAATGCAGGCTCTTGAAGAAATGAGCCTGCGACAAAATACCATGGTTGTGTTGATGAGCGACCATGGTTACAAGCTAGGTGAGTATGGCGCGTGGAACAAGCATACCAACATGGAGCTAGATACCCGCGTACCTTTGATTATCAGTCGAGAGCTTTCTCATAGCGCTCGCGTAGCGAACCGAACCTCGTCTGCACTGGTTGAAAATATCGATATTTTTCCGACGCTCGCCGAGGCGGCAGGTCTTAATATGCCTGAAGTAGATGGGAAAAGTATGCTGTCTCTTATCGACAATCCCGACCATTCATTCAAGCCAGCTGCCTATAGCTTGTTTAATCGCGGCAAGATTATGGGGGTAACAGTAACGGACGGTCAATGGCGATATACCCAGTGGCGAGATGCTGCTACGCAGGAAATAAAGTTCACGGAGTTATACGATCACACAGATTCCGAAATTGCACGGGTTAATGAGTCTGGACAGCCAGCTTTGCAAAAAATAGAGGAAAAGTTACGTGAACTACTGCAGGCTAAGTTTCCTCTCGATGCCTCATCGTTTTATCAAAAGCGAATCGTCAATAATACGAATATACCAGTAACGTTGGCTGCGGATTTCACGGACGATCTTTCACAAGTAGGCGAAGTGTATGATTTTTTCGATGTTGCTGTGAGAACAGAGAGAGGGAGCCCAAATTCAAAACCGGCAACGTTTGGACGCAGGCCTAAGGTGAATTCAGTTAGAATGTTAGGTGGCTGGTTTAACCAAGATTTATCGGGCGATACCTATTTATGGGACGGTGAGAAGTATATTTATAACTTTGAGGCTGCATTCGCTAAGCTTGATAGTTGGTTGAAGGGCGATTGGGATATCTTTCAGATTGTATTAGATAATCCACCCTGGGCCTTTCAGCGTGGCTATAAATTTGTAGAAGAGCCCGATGGTGAGCACTATTTATTGAAAGACAAAGTGGGTGTGTATGGAAATGGACTACCGCCGAACGATGCAACAGCATGGAACAATTACATTCGCGCCTTTATTACCGAACTGGTTGAACGTTATGGCAAAGAGCGAGTGCTTAACTGGCGATTTAGAGTGGGATCTGAAATAGATACCCGGCCACAGCACTGGGCTGCTACGCGAGAGGAATTTTTTGATCACTACCGCAATACAGTAACAGCAATTAAGACTGTGCTACCTAGTGCAAAGGTAGGCGCTCACTTCAGAGAAGCCTCTCATAAAAGCCGGTATATTGATTACACTGGTAACAAAGAAGATGCCTATGCACCGCATTTTGTCTCTTGGGCAAAAGAAAATAACGTGCCCTATGATTTCTTAGCGATTTCTTACTACCCCCATATAACCCATCCTCACGAAATGGATATGGAAAAGGTATATGCTAATCAGATAGCTCCCATTTTGGAGCACGTAGATTATAACCCAGAAGCTAGCTTTGAAATTCATGAGTATAAATTCATTGTCAAAATGAAGCGGGCAGGTTTCGTTAGTGTCGCAACGTCACATAACTCAGCGTTTTTTGCCATGCTCGCCAAAATGATGCTAACCCACAACATCAAAGAGGTGTTTCAGTGGGGGAATGTGCAAGAAGGGTCTTATAGTCCTGAAGCAATGACACAGCTTGCACTGTTTTCAATGGTGGGTAATACGCTCTACGAAAATACCTCAAGTGTTTCTAAAACGCATCAGGGAAATACGGTGAACGGAATATTCACAAAAAGAGAGGCTGATGAAGGAATTGACGTGCTTACCTTCAGCTTTAATAACGAAAACATGGTAAACCTGGCTCCAGAGTTACTTCAAATAGATGTTCGCGTTGACAAGCCTACTGGCACAAGGTTTCGATATCGTGCAGCACAAATCGATAGCGAAACAAATATTGAACAGCAGTTTTTCAAGGATTTTCCTAACGCTACTATTTTAGAGAGCAACGGCGGGTGGCGTAAAGCCGATGCTCATTCTACGGCATCTATACGCGATGCTTTAAACGAAGTAGGGCGGGACGTTTTTCGTAAGCAAAAGGAAAGATATGGAAAAGTCACTTCCTTGAAGTGGAGTGACTGGATTGAGAGAAGCACTCAAGGGAATGATCGCGCTTCAATTGTTTCTATTGATGCGTCTATCCCTTCCTTTTCAGTTCAAACATATCAAGTGCGATGGGTAAAAGAATAGATAAAACGGTTTCAACTGTGAGACGGGCGATAAAGTGCTACCTGACTACATTCAAGCCAGGTAGTTCCGTAGACAAAAAGCGCATAGAGCTTTGCTTTTTAGATTGTTTTTGCGGTGACTTAATTTAAAAGGTTGATTGGGATTAAAATATCACTGCGCGACAAGCTTTCTCCCATGCGGATCCTTCATTAAACTTCTAAATCATGCCGTTCAAAGATAATAACTATCAATCATTTCTATTCTCAGTATACCTTTGTTGTAGACACACTAAAAAGATAATGCGAGAGAAAATATATGAAACTTAAATACTATTCATTTTTGGTCATTTCATTCGTTCTGATGTCCAAACAATCATTTGCTACAGAGAATTTAATAAAGGCACCTTTCACAAACTCCTCCGAGAGTTTTGCACAAATTGAAAAGGTGATATTTGACAAATATATTGGCGGACAAATCGCTGGAGACGCAAGCTTGATTAAAGATTCTTTCAGTGAAGATGCTGTCATGTTAACTCCAGCTTTACCACATAGCCCTGACAGTGCTCTTACAAAGTGGTTAGACATGCACAGTGAGGCAGATATGTGGGGGGCTATCCCTAATACAAACCTCAATGTTAATGAAATTAAGATTCTCAAATTGGATGTTATTGATGATCGACTTGCTACTGCGCAAATAAAAATGGAAGATCGTGTGTATGAGGTTGTTACTTTGGTGAAAATTAATGACCACTGGAAAATTGCTTCAAAGGTGTTTATTCCTCAACGCTAGAGGCACTTTCAGTACTATTTGTTGTTAAAACAAATAGTGATTTCGGATTTAGTCTTAAGTTGCCGTTTAAAAAAATTAACGCTATTTCTGACCTAATTCAACTGAATAAGCGAAGTAAAGTTGATGTTTGACGTAAAGCCGATACGACAGAAGTTGACTCACTGCTTATTCAAGGAGGATTGGTGCTGACGTAATATGATTGTTTTTGATGAAATTTGTTGGATTATTGTTTATGCTGTTAAGCTAAATTAGTTATAACGGTATATATTGTATGAACAAAAAACTGCAAATGATTACCTCCATTTTGGCTGCTTGTCTTTTATATGCGTGCAGCGCAACAGATGAGCAAGCCAGCGCTACCGTAGTAAAAGAAAAAGTACCTAACACTGTCACTTATTCTAAGAAAATTGATTGGCCGGAAAATAATGCTAAGTTTTGCGAGGCAGCATTGGATCACGCAACTATTCAGTATGACGGATTCAGAAAAGCGTATACCGACCCTAAGAAAGTTCCTAGGTCTTATAGCCAAGGTAAGCCAAGGCTAGAACCCATGCTAGGTTGGACTACCGGTTTTGTTGCTGGCAGTTTCTGGAATCTATACGAGCATAACCAAAATCAAAGTTGGTTAGATACGGCCACCGAGTGGACGCTCGCATTAGAAAAAAATCAATTTAACCGTAAAACCCATGATATTGGGTTTATTATCTACGACAGTTTCGGAAACGGGCTGCGATTAACCGACAATAAAGATTATGAGGTTGTTATTGTAAACGCGGCTAAAACGTTGATGGAACGTTACAACCCCAAAATTGGTGTTACCTATTCTTGGAGCTGGGGAACATGGGAATTTCCAGTCATTATTGACAACATGATGAATCTGGAGTTGTTGTATCGTGCATCTGAAATAACCGGTGACCCAGTTTACCGCAAAGCTGCCATCAGCCATGCGACTGTCACTATGGAGCATCACTTCCGTGAAGACTACAGTTCTTTTCACTTGGTGAATTACAATAGAGATACGGGTAAACCTAATTGGAAGCAAACTTTCCAAGGTATTGCTGACGATTCTTCATGGTCGCGCGGACAGGGGTGGGGATTATATGGTTACACCATGTCATATCGATTTAGCCAAGAAGAGAAGTTCTTAGATCATGCTCGCGGCATCGCAAACTACATCCTCAGCCACCCCAATATGCCCGATGATTTAATACCTTATTTTGACTACGATGCACCGAAACATGAAGGTACGACGTTGTACCGAGATTCGTCTGCGGCTTCGTTGGTTGCAAGTGCGCTACTAGAGCTATCGACGTTTGTTGAAGGGGCCGAGTCAGAGCGTTATTACGATGCCGCTATGAAAATGCTGCGGACACTATCTTCACCTGCTTATTTGGCTGATATAGGCGAAAACGGCCACTTCTTGTTAAAACAGGCTACAGGGAACTTCCCGGCAAATGATGAGTTAAATGCCTCGTTAAATTATGGCGATTACTATTATCTGCAGGCATTAAATCGCTGTAAGGCAATCTAATACTACGAGCATCAACGAATGTCACTAAACCCGTGCTTTTGGCACGGGTTATGCAATTAAAATCAAGTGGTGAGCGTGAGCTTTCGCTCGATATTTCAGAACTGATTATAAGAACTTAAGCATAGCTGGCATGCACTAATAGAACTCAATGCGTAAAGCAGCATTTGAAGTGTGTTGAATCGACCAAACTTTGCTAGCCAGATTGGCTGATCCAACGTGACATGGACAACAACTTTCTAAACTTGCCAATCTATCACGAAGATAGTTTATTGCCCTTACAGGCCTCATCAGTCAACTATCGCATGGCAGTATGGAAGGGTCTTGGTAAGAAATTATTGCACCTTGAAAAAATTGCAAGCCAAAGACCGCAAAACTTTGACTAACTAGCAAATATAGCTTACATGCAGAGTTTTTACTGATACCCACCAAAAAGATAAACTAGAGTGATTGTATAGATATATAGCGAGGCCAGCTGTGAGTGAAAACGCTTAAGCCTAGCTACCACAGGCAACGTCAGGTATGAACTCAAAATGCCATAGACAGCTGAAACAATGCGCGTATTTTATTCACCGATTGACTTTAATATTAGGCTGGCCGCCTTGTTCTACAATCCAGGCTCAATTTTATCCGTTTTTAATGGGTATTTGCGGCCGATGCCAATGCACGAGCAGAAGTCGCGGCCTCGCGGTGTGGTAAGAATTGAATAGTCCTAGCAAAGCATATGAAAGATTCAGATAAACCATACCATGCCCGCAGTATGTCGTGGGCTCAGCGCTTAAAAAGAGTATTCAACATTGATATTTCAACTTGCGATGCGTTTTACAGCAACAATGTCAAAGAAATCGCCTGCATTACAGAGCCAGACATCACCGCGAAGATATTAAAGCACTTTGATAAGAATGGCTCTTTTATTACTGCTAACACATGCAAAGCGCCACCACGAAATGAATCTATCTAATCACCGTCATTTGATGACGTTGAGGCACCAAGTTTCACAGACAAGTTTGCAATACCAATGCCCAGCAAGCTCAACTATTTGGCTAACGTTTAATTCACCGCTTCATTGCCAAATTTCAATTTGAAGTATGCAAAACAAGTCATTAGTCCAGCTGAAAAAAGGGTGCAAAACAGCGTTTATTCTTCTTGTACGTTGTTGATACTGTGTAACTCGTCTTGAAACGCTTTAATCCATTTTCCGTCTTTTAATCTAGTACCATATTCTCTGAAGCCAGTGTTTGTTTTTTCAAACGTAAGGCGATAGGTATCATTAATTTTCACGACAAATTTCTCATCTTCCATAATCCCCTCAAATTCTCCTGTGCTATTTTTAGTAAAGGGGTGGTAATAGTACTTTCCGTCTTCAACACTGTAGCGAACAACAGTTTGCAATTCTAAGGCGTTGGAACTTACTAGAAGATTAATCAGATTACCGCTCAATTGGTAAGCTATTTTTTCCCTAACTGAAATGCTTTCACTTGATCCGTCTTTTTCATAACTGATTGAGGTTCCAACCCAGTCACCAATCATAAAGGACAGTTTAGATAAGGCTTCTTTTTCTGTAGTTTGCGCTAACACTGGAAGGCTGTGCGCACCGCTTATGCCAACTAGCGCTACGAAAAACAGAGAGCGCAACCGTAAAGAGTTCATCATTTTATTTCACCATTTTTAACATTGGCTTTTAATGTATATGAATTTCGAGAGTAGATAAGCGAGTTGAGCATCAAAATACGACCGTTCATCTTATTGTGATAAACACTTTATTTTTATAATTCAGGGTGTGCACGTATGCCCTTATGCAAGTTAAAAAAAGCCTAACCATACATTTTGAATGTAACACAAACGAATCTCTACCAATTGCATATTTCCACGATAGAGCGATAAAAGAAACATTTTATACGGCCGACTATCTTGCGGTGAGTGATTGTTTTTAGGTTGTTTACTCTTAAGATGTAATTCAACTTAAAAATCAATTCAAGCATAGCACTTATCTTTCTTAAGACAGAACCAGGCTTATAACCGCCATCAACTCCCAATCTTTGTAAATAAATATGAAAGTTATTAAAAAGGCCATAGAAAATTCTTCAGTTGTATTCATCGTCGTTGCAATAGCCGCTGTATTGGGTGTTTACAGTCTATCTAATTTACCCATGCAGCTATTTCCAGATATCGAGAGTCCCCAAATATCAATTCAAACCAGTTGGCGCGCTGCTTCGCCAAAAGAAGTAGAATCTGAGCTTGTAGAGCCTCAAGAAGAGGTATTGCGTGGCATTCCCGGCTTGCAGAGATTAGATGCCACGGCTGATCAAGGCAGAGCAACGATCAATCTTATCTTTAGTTTAGAAACGGATATGCAAAAGACCTTGGTTGATGTGACAAGTAGAATGAATCGCTTGCCGCCTTTACCCAGAGATGCACTATCACCGACTATTAATTTGGCGAGTCAAGGTACTAGCTCTCAATATCTTACCGCTTTCTTTTTGCAAATCCTTCCAAGTAGTGACGCGAATATTCAAAGCTATGTATCTTACTTTGAAAATACGATTCGCCCGACAACATTGGGCAGTTAGTATTGGAATGGCGAAATGGTAATCCCATCTTACTCAGCGATATCGCAGATATCAAAGTGCAGCCTAATAACGTGTCCTCTACCAGTATACAAAACGGTAACCCAGCTTTCGCCGTATATTTCAATAAGGAAAATGATGCCAATGCTTTAGCTACACTTGAGGCAGTAAAAACAAGAGTATCTTCTCTTAACAGTACCTTATTGGCGAAAAACAACTTAATCATGGAACAATCATTCGATGCCTCGGTATTTATTTACAGAGCGATTAATTTAGTCACCAGCAATCTTGCTATCGGTGTGTTACTTGCTGTGGGAGTATTGTGGCTGTTTTTACGCCAGATTAGAGCAACGATCACTGTTGCTACGTCTATTCCCATTTGTTTATTAAGCACTGCAATAATACTGCTGATTACCGGAAGTTCTCTAAATGTTATATCACTTGCAGGACTAGCTTTTTCAGTTGGTATGGTGCTTGATGCCGCTATTGAAAAAACGACAACAGCGCTTGTTGTCTATGACTACACTGAACAACATTTCGAAAGATAATTTGGACGAAATCGCATCTCAACTAGAAGTTGCACAACAAGAATTTGCACAAGCAGAGCTGGCCGTCGAATTAACCGCCTATCACATTGAACATAGCCAATTGACCGCTCCGTTTGACGCCTTAGTCGTTGAGCAACTTCAGTCTATCGGAGAATATACGCGGTTGGGCATGCCTTTACTTAGAGTGGTCAATCCAAATAACATTGAAGTAAGTGTAAGGGCACCGCTTACCGCGATCCCTTTTATACAAGCTGGAATGACAGTAAAGGTATCTAATAAACAGCAAACACTGTCAGAAAACATTAAAGGTGTTATCCCCATTGGCAACGGCACTTCGCGTATGATGGAAGTACGAGTAGGTTTGAAATCTTGTACTTTCGCTATAGGTAGCTTTCAATTAAGCCGACACAGCGGGTAGTACATCGTTTTGATTTTTTCATACTCCGAAAGAGTCAGAAGGTTAGAACAAGAAGGTGTGATTATGGGTTATCAGCCCATCATCAACCTCGAAAAATCGCGATTCCTATTACGGCTTTGATCGAATGTGAGGTCCATCGCACAAAAGAGCGAGCATTTAAGGCTTTGCTTCTTGAGCAAGATGAAATTATTAAAATTTATAATATCACCGGCCCAACAACGTTTATTGTCAAGGTAGGTGTTACCTCTTTGTCTGCCTTAGACAGCTTAATTGAAAAACTTATTGATTACTGTGACACCAATACCAAGTTTGTCATGTGTATGCCTTTTGATGATGTAATCCCTCAGTATGTTGAAAAATATTGACTCAGTGCGACTAACTATCAAAAAAATGTAACA
The DNA here is from genome assembly GCF_009811475.1 of Alteromonas sp. KUL150. Lineage (NCBI taxonomy): Bacteria > Pseudomonadati > Pseudomonadota > Gammaproteobacteria > Alteromonadales > Alteromonadaceae > Alteromonas > Alteromonas sp. KUL150. Next base: position 43,589 of record NZ_BLIJ01000064.1, on the reverse strand, counting down.
GTGCTAAGTCAATTTATTCGCACCGTTTATTTCCATTAAAAATCGCGAAAAGCCAAGGTATTTCTAAGGGAATTGCCTTTTTTAACTTCGTTTCATTATGTTCTACCACAAAACTTCCGCGATATTCTAGAGAGGGTTTAAGCGTGTTTCCTTGTGGCGAAGCTGCATGGAAATATACGCTAAAAAGGCATAGTGCCTTTTTAGCGTTGGCGTTAAACATTTATCTGCTGCCAAGCAGGATATATAAATAAGAGAAAAATTATGAAAAAGCACCTTTCCAAGGCAAACACGGTCGCGTTGACCGCGTCTATCGTGGCCTCCTTTTCGATAAACTATGCTGCTGCTGACACCGCAGATGATATTGAAGCTAGGAAAATTTGGTCACCTGAAAATGTCGCACCAGTTCGAATCATCGACCCAGACACGCAAATAACAGGTAACAGAACATTTAAGATTGAGCACTATGACCATGAACTAGTTGAGGGCACGCCTTATAAATACGTCGTAAGGTTTAAAGACAAACCCGTCCCTCTTTATCAAGGCTCAGTACCAGGTTTAGAAGCAACAAACCCACATATGAAACTGATGAAAATGAACAATCGTTTTTTATCAGACAGCGCTGTCCAAAAAATTGTAAAAGATGCAGGTCATATTGAATCATATGTGCGCTATTTGAAAGGCAAGCAACAGAGTATGATGGATTCCATATACAATGTTGCGCCAGCCAATCAAGTTATTGCTTCCCTCCAGTTTGCAATGAATGGCGTGGTGCTAAAGGTCACACCAGAGGAAGCCGAAAAAATAGCGAGGCTTGATGGTGTATTAGCCGTTGAGCGTGACGTAACAGTCGAAATAGAAACTGATGTTGGGCCGTCATTAATAGGCGCTCCAGCAGTATGGAGCGGCAGCGCTTCCAACGGTTTATCTGAAATGGGCGAAGGTATAGTGATTGGTATTATCGATAGTGGTATCAATACTGACCATCCTTCATTTGCCGCGGTAGGCGACGATGGATATGCGCACACAAACCCTTTAGGTAAAGGCAATTACGTTGGGGATTGCGCCAATGGTTTTCCAGAGCTTTGTAATGATAAATTGATTGGTGTGCGCAGCTACAATCTGATTACAGATAACTATAGCGACTCCTCTGTGTTTCCACCAGGCCTGCCTGCAAATGGGGAAGACTATAGTGGACATGGCAGTCACGTTGCTAGCACCGCAGGTGGAAACGTATTGTTTGATGTTCCACTTCAAGCAACTTCCAAAGTTGAGGAGAGTGATGGTATTCCACTGGGTTTAAGCCTTGACCGCCTTTCAGGTGTTGCGCCACATGCCAATATTATTTCATATCAAGTATGCAGCCCCGGTGGCACTGGTGACACATACGGTGGGTGTAGTTTAGTGGCGAGTGTCTTGGCTATTGAAGACGCTATCAAAGATGGCGTTGACGTGTTGAACTATTCTATATCGAGTCCTCCAGGAAACCCTTGGAATAACGCGGTAGAGAACGCATTTTTAGCTGCTCGAAATTCCGGTATGTTTGTTGCCACTTCGGCAGGAAATTCTGGCCGACAAGGTACAAATAAATCAGCGCCTTGGTATACATCCGTTGCAGCAACTGAACATGGACGACAGTTTACTTTGGGAAACACACTGGGCCAATTTAGTGGTGGCGCATTCGATTTATCACCTATGGCGGGTCAAGGTATAGGTGATATGACAACCGGGAGTATTGTGTATGCCGGTGATTTTACAATACCCAATGAAACCAACGAGATTGCGGCAAAATGTTTAGTACCGTTCCCTGCTGGAACATTTGAAAATAATATTGTTGTTTGCGACCGTGGAGATATTGGCATGGTCACAAAATCTCGTAATGTCGAGGCCGGTGGCGCGTCTGGGATTATCGTTGTAAATACTGCAGAAACAGCTGACACACTTATAGCCAATGAATTCTCTATTCCAGGTATCCATTTGAGGCAGTCAGATGGTGATAGCCTGAAGCAATGGCTAACTTCGGGTTCGCAGCACCAAGGTACAATATTTGCTCCAATTGCGGGCGAGCAGTTCAACCCTGATAGAGTTGATGCTATTGCCGATTTTTCATCGCGGGGTCCCAATCAAGAGATTGATACACTATCCCCTACGCTAGCAGCGCCTGGTGTATCTATATATGCAGCCAATGCAGATCAACAATTTGGAAAAGACGGTACAGGTCCTAACGCGAGCGACTTCAGATTGCTCAGTGGTACTTCTATGGCAAGCCCCCATGTTACTGGTGCTGCAGCATTGTTAAAAGGGTTACACCCAAGTTGGACGCCAGACAATATACGTTCAGCCTTATCAATGACAGCAGAACGCACTGTGACATTGGAAGATGGTAGTACACCCGCCGACGCATTAGTCATGGGTTCAGGTCGTATTCGTGTTGATTTAGCAGCTAAGGCTGGTCTTGTTATGGACGAGTTAGATGTAAATTATGCCATGGCTAACCCAGCTGACGGTGGCGATGAGAAGACACTTAACCTGCCAAGTTTAACTGACTCCAACTGTTTGATATCTTGTTCGTGGACTCGAACGGTAACGGCAACCCAAGACGGTTCGTGGGTGGTTAATACACAAACTGAATCGAACGATATAACTGTCGTAGCGTCGCCACAGACATTCGAGCTTGATGAAGGTGAGTCTCAAACAATCAATTTTGAGCTTCGTAGCAGAACCTTAGTTGGAAAAGATTGGACGTTTGGTCAAGTAGTATTGTCGTCTACTAGCAGTCCAGAACTGCATATGCCGATATTAGTGAGCCAATCGAGTATAAGTGTTCCTGATGTCGTGAATATCAATGCGAAACGTAATACTGATTCACAAGTATTTGGTGACTTTTTTATTGGTAATCCTCAAGACCTTACTATCAATACTAGTATGGCACGACCACAATCGTTTAATATTCCCGTTCCTATTGATAGTGATAACGAATCTGTTTTTGATAACCTCGAAGATGGAACACTTGTTATTCCTATTTCCACCTTTGACGTAACAACAAGAGTCGTTTTTGAAGTAACTGAAACGACAGCTTCAGAGTATAGTCTTTACCTTATTCATGATCGTAATCAAAACGGATTACCGGAAGCATTTGAGCTTATTCAGTCTTTCGATTCTGAGTTTGGTGGCGGTGCTCTTGATTTAGTTCGACCCGACAAAGGTGATTATTGGATAGTGCTACAAAATAAAAACAACTTTATCGAAGGTGCTACAAATGATTTTGGGCTCGAATTTACCTATGTAGAGAGCTTCAACGATGACGTAGTGAGTGTAGCAAATACATTAAGTGAAGATGGTATAACGTCTAACCTTCGCTTTGTTTGGTCCATAGAAGATGACCAAAATCCATCAAAATATTATGGTGTAGTTACCTTTGGTGTCGAGGGTACAGCAGGTAATGAATTTGCGGCAGTACCGATTAACTTAACGAAACTAGAAGATGACATCTCTATAACAACTGAGCAGTTTGACAGGATAAACAAGGGACAAAAAGTTGATTACAAAGTCAAAGTGGCGACTAACTTAGGTCCCAACGATAGACGTTACAATGTTGTTATTGATTTACCAAAAGGCGTTTTGCCTGACATGCGCTCATTGCCTGACAACGCTACATTCTCAATTAGTGAAAATACACTGTCATGGGACATAGTGCAGTTATCAACTATTAAGAACGCCCCTAGCTATCGTTTTACAACCAATGAAAATGATAATATGTGTCAAACGCCACTTAGCGCTGGACTAAACGGTGGTTATATTCCCTTATCTGAATTAGGTGTACCTCCCTTACTAACCAGCGAGGCATCCGATGGTATCGTTCAGTTATTGGATATTAGTCCGTCATTTTTGGGCAGAACAGAAACACCAGAGGGTATTCCATATGTGTTGTCTATCTTTGAAAACGGGCTGATTTCGATTGATGAATTTTCTAGGTCAGTTGTTTTCAATACTTCTGGTTTATCGAATAATCCTAGAGCGATGCCAGATCAATTTATACTTAATGGCCTGATAGCTCCATTTTGGCGTGATTTAGTAATCGATCGTGAAAACGGAGGCAATATGTATTTTGGCACCACATCCAATTTTCAACTAATTGTCGTTGAGTGGGATAAAATGCGCTTTAAATCCGAAGCCGCTGGTATTGAAAGAAGCAATGATACCATTAGCTTTCAAGCATTATTTAACCAAGTACCAGCTGAAGATGAGCCTAACATTATATTTGCATATCGAGATGTAGAACATGACTTAGGCAACCAAGCGCCAGTAGTTATTGGCTATGAAAATTTTGCAGGCACCGAAGGTGAGATGTTCACTTATTCTAATGGTGAAAGTGTCATTGGTGACATCACAAAAGATGTCGTAGCAGACCGTTTCATTTGCATGTATTTGGAACAACCAGGTGAAGAAAAGGAGCTACCTTTTACATTGACTGTGACTGGGTTTTTTGAAGGTAACAGCCTTACGTTTGAAGCTTCTTCTGAGGTTATCGATGATGATTTTACGCTGATTGAGCCGGTGATCCCCAATAACGCTGTTGAAATTGAGGCTGCGCCAGAAGTAAGCATTAATGGAAAGCCTATTTTCTTTAGTAGCTTCACTACTGAAATTACCTTGACTGGTGATGCAAGTGACTCAAATGGCGATGAGCTTGAATATTTGTGGACACAAACTGCAGGGCCAGACATCGTGATCGATGACAATACTAATCCGATACTTACGGTCAACGCGTCAAATGCGTCGTTTGGCAGTAGAATTGAATTGCAGCTGGAAGCATCTGATGGAAACGGTAATACGAGTACAGCAAAGGCCTTGGTGGTTGTAATGCCTAGCTTTACACAAAGACCAAGCTTTTAGCAGAAGGTAAATAAATCGATAGGGTGCAGGTTTATCTGCACTCTATCGAAGTCAGAAAAATTGTGAGGTTTGTTGATGTAAATACTTTTATTCATTCGACAAACGAAAATCTAGCTACGGTTCGGGAATCTCTCAAAAATAGTGGGTAAATGTGTCTGCTTGTGTCTGTAGTCATATGAGAGAAGCTCCATTTGTATAATGTCTTGTTTAAATCATAATCTTTGAAAGGAAAAAACAATGTTTAAAGCTTGGACAATTGTAATTGTGTGTGCTTTCTGTAGTCCGGTAATTGCTGAGGGAAAATTTGTTATTGGCTTAGAAACAGGAGTAGGCGAATTCAAAATAGATGATGGCGTTATCGACGACATTTCTACTGATGAGATAAGTGACGTAGGTACTGCAACTTCTGCTTCGATTTCTTATAGATGGTCGAATAATATTGTTATAGAAGGCAATGTAAACGGTTCTGGTAATCAAGCTTTATCTCTGGGTTTAACAGATTTGTATGGGATCGTGGAACTTAAAGCATGAGTTGGGCGTACACTTCCAATCACAAAACGCTTCAGCATTATCCCAATGATAGGTGTGAGTAACTAGAATGCTGAAATACGTAAAAGTGCTTTCCTGAACCGCGGTCCCGAGGCAGAAGGTGAGCTTGAAGGTCTAGATTTTAGTGTAAAAGTAGTCGCCGAGTTGCTTGCAAGCGATAAGATCATTGTTTCTTTGGCCTATGCCAATACATTCAGCAGCATTGGCGATATACAAGCTATTCAGGCTGGGATTAAATACCAATTCTAGGAAAGACAGTGCACCACGTACCACCTCACACCTTACAAAATCGTTGGAAGTTTTACCACATGATTATTGAAGGATTGTTCATCGCGCTTCTCTGCTTAAAAATTCACAGATGCGGAAGGAGTATAAAAGATTGAAATGACTTAGTACTCCAGTTGTTTTACTGTCATAAAGCGGCAAGCGATGTGTTAGTATAAAATCAAGGTAACGGTTTTATATTAAACAATTTAACACCAGCTTTCGCGAGGATGGGCTACGAGCTTGGGAATTACATGCTTTGAAAATTAACGCTAACGAAATTACGAGTACAGCAACATTGCTAAGCTCGCCATTGTAAGTTCAAGTGAACACCGCAACACTCCTTTCAATCATGTGTGACGGTGTTTTAAATTTCAATGTTTTCTTGGTCGTTCATTTAGTTGAGTTGTGACTTCACTGAGTCGGTCTTGAGAGTGCAGTGATAGATCCGTCTTTTTAGGGAAATATTGTCGAATAAGACTATTAGTGTTTTCATTCGTACCTCGTTGCCATGGACATCGTGGATCGCAGAAGTATACTGGCATGCCAAATTCCGCTGTTAAAACGCTATGTTTAGCCAGTTCCATACCCCTATCCCATGTAAGCGATTGGCGGTATTTAGAGGGCATTTTTTTAAACATCGCTAACAAAACCGAATTCACTGAATCTGCGTCTTTTCCTGCTAACTTCAAGATGATTGTGAAACGCGATTTCCGGTCTACTAATGTGGCAATATGAGTGTTTTTAGAGCCTGTTACTAAGTCGCCTTTCCAGTGGCCAAGGGAACGTCGATTATCAATATGTTTTGAGCGTTCGTGAATTGAAATGCCATTAACTATATTGATAGAGCCTCTATCACCTTTACGGCTATGAAACCGACTGTGCCGCATAGGCCGCTTTCTTCGTAAATGCTCAGTCAACGAGTGATGAATGATGTTCCTCGCCCTAACGTACAATGACTTATAAATGGTTTCGTGTGATACCTGCATTTTCTTACGCCGAGAATACTCGACACGTAGCCAGCCAGATATTTGCTCTGGGGACCACTTCAACTCCAGCAGCTCTATAACCAACTTTTTCAGCTCCGGGTATTGCTCTAAAACACCTGGCTTTGGCCGCTTGGAAATTCGTTTCGCACGGTTATCAGCATCAACTGCTTTGTAATATCTACGCCCTCTATTTCTGGCGATTTCACGTGATATGGTCGAAGGAGAGCGACCTAGTTGTTTAGCTATCGCTTTAATGCTCTTCTTTGCAGACAACGAAACGCGGATTTCCTCGCGTTCTGATAGCGTTAGGTGGGAAACATTACGATGCCTTGGTCTAGGTTTAATGCCACCATCTTCACGTAAAATTGTGAATACCGATCCCGGCTTTGCCTCAATGATACGACCAATATCACTGAATCCAGCACCTTGCTTCCCTAAATCAAAAACAAGTGTTCGCTCATCTTGAGTGAACGTACGTTTTATTCGCTTCATCAGCAGTCCTCATGCAAATCAGTATTTTAGTATAACTGTTGCATTGACCACTTGAGTCTACAATGACCAACTTAGCTGGCTATGAATGCTACTTACACAGATATTTTACACTCTCCGAATCGACTTTGTCTTAAGGCTCGTTTAAAGATTCGGTTTCCTGATAATTGTTAATTGCTTCTTCACCACCTTCTAGGGCCTGTTTACTAGGAGAGTTTATAAGCCATAGTCGATACTCTTCCAAAGGTAACTTCCCGCTTAATGCTCTCTCAGCAAGTGCCGCAGATGCGGCATAATGCATATGTAGCGGAATCTCTCTGAAATTACTCCATATCCAATGGTCAGCGCGCTTTACTAAACGGACTACCGCTTCTGTAAAGCTTTGTTCATTGTTTGCTATGACTTCTCTAACTTCGGTCAATAACCGAAAAGCACCTTCGGGATCTTTCTCCACTCTTGCGTTTGCCATTGCGATATAACTAGTATTTTGAACATGCACAGGTTGAGTAGCCGCCAGCCAATCAATTGTTGTAGTCAAGTCTTCTTCTGCTTGTTTGACTGCGAGTTCAGGAACGATTTGTTCAGTGTTAAAAATTCCTTCCGACTCCATCAAAACAATGAAAGCTAAATTAGGTGCATGATTGAGATAGTGCGACATGATTTTTGCGTAAGCATCATCGATTGTGGTTTTTGGCACTGAGCCTAGGGCTGCTATTTCTCTAAGCCAGACTATTGATTGTTCAGGATCGTTATTTGCCCAACCATCAGCCACAGCAACAATTACTTCTGAGTGATGTTCAGCTGAAATATATTCCTGAAGATCATAAAATACTTTCTGAGGTGAGTGTTTAGCGTAGCGCAGAAGCAAGGCTCTCATGCCAGTTTCATATTCTGACTCTGACAGAACCTCCTTTTGGGTTTGATACCAATTAAATGCATTTTCTGGCTCTGTTAAACTCCAATTCTTAACTAAAGATAAAGTAAGTGCACCTTTTGAAGTCAATTTCATGCTGTCTAAAAGAACAGCTGCTTGTCGAGGATTGGACTCAATAAGCTGATATAAGTTTTCTAATATCGTTGTGTCATCGGACTGTTCTGTTTGCGCAGTTAATGAAACGTGCTTTGGCCCTATACCTTTGCCTAAATCAGTGTTGGAGTCATGTACAGGGCCAAGAGAGACAGCGGGACGCACTGGGTCTACCGCTTGCTGAATGTTATTAGGTATAAAGCATAAAGTGATTACTACCATACCAATGCAAGCGATTAGTAAAGGAAGCATTAATTTTTCACGAGACCACTTCATATATTGACTGAGTAAGTTGTTAATATTCCAATCTTAACGTTTACATATTGCACCCTTGGTGCATGACACAACAAGGGTGAAATGTAAGCTGGTCGGAGTTAATTAACGGTCACCCTTGCTCCACTAACGAATATGATTTGGGCGTCACTTACGAGCCCGTCAAGTACGCCGTCTTCTCCACCCTGAACATAAGCGCCCCAACGTGATACAGACTTTAAGTTACCGCGATCCCACGAGTCGTCGGCCATTTCAACGTTATCAATAAACACCTTGTAGTTGCGACCATCATCGGTCACGCGGAAGTTGAAGCTATCGCCAACATTTTTGCCTGTATCGATCTTAACCCAGTCTGACTTTCTTTGTCTGCGTTTAACGATCACCACGTCACCGTCAGCCTCTACCCAGAGCGCTACTCCCCACGCCGGATCAAACCCCCCCTCTGCGGTTGCCTTTGACTGATAAATTTTGACGTCTTTACTGCCATTGTGGGCGTGAACCCGGTAACGTGCAGAGAATGTCATAGTCTTATTATCGTTAAATCGGATACCGTCGTTTGGAGCGAAAGCTTCACTACGGCCTGCACCCTCACGAGACGTAGCCAAATTCTCGTCGCCAGGAAAAACACGAAATACCTGTGTATTTCCATCTTTTTGATACCAACGACTACTCGTCGGGTTGTCAAAACCAGTACTAAAAGGATTGTGCCAGCGAAGTTTGCTATTCGACATTGGAGAGCGAGTTCCAGTACTTGTCCGCTCAACGTCTGAATTATTCACGTCAATACGAGTGCCGCGCGTATCAATTGTGCCGTCTTCTACGGCTTCCTTTAGGGCATTTCTCTCTTCGTTGGTTTGCGGACGAGAGATACCTGATGATAGAACCGACCATCTGGGATCCCAGCTTTTAAATGACTCTTGAGCGAATGCTGCAGGTGTAGTTAGGGACAAGGAAATTGCCGTTGTAAATATGGCAGTGGTATAGCCGAACATTTTTGGTGTTTTCATTTATGCTAATCTCTTTTTGCTAAACCTAGATCAAATCTGAATTACGTTAATTGACGATTAGTTTGATACTGGTAGGGCGTTAATTTAAGCAGCGGGTATGGCCGAGCTATTATCAAAAAGTAACAACAGGCTATCGTGACGTCAGAAAAACCATCATTATTCGCACTTAAAAACGATCAATATCAATCATATTCGTGTCAAAATAAATCATTAATAGCGAGTTTGCAACGTAAATTTAACAAATCTATAACGATCTGCACGCTGCATGATATTGAATCTTTATGTTGCACCACTAGTTAGGCAATGAAGAAATAGCAGCGGTCGAACAGGAGGTACTCAATTTTTAAATCGCTTACCTTTTAGATGATGTTTATTAGGCCGTCGCATTTCATTGTTACTATCCACTCGATTGTTTTGTTGTTTAAAGCCTTGTAAGCCCAATCAATCTTAATGGCAGCTTAAATTGTAACCTACTCGCCTTGGCTGTAATAATCAGGTATTTGCTACGAGGTCTAATTCTTTGCAGCCGGATCTGGTTCTCTGTAAATCCCTGGTTCTATTCTTACATTAACTAGCTCATCGTTTGAGGGCCAGGCGAGCACAACCAGCTGCTGCCTGTCTGCATCCCAGATAAAATCACTGGGCTTCGTATTGGCTTTAGACGAATACACACGAAAACCTGTTTTCATCGGACTGTGTGTTAGAATTATGTCGTCGCCGACGTGAATAGAGAATCCATCAGGGTAGTGGCGATCAGCTGCTACGAATATTCTTGATGCCCCTTTACTATTATCGGTTTTGATATTGAGATCTAGTGTGCGGGTGGCGAAATGAAACATAAAGTTTTTAATATCGCCGGCAATATACTGCGGATACGGGCGAGCAATTATATCGGTGATATATTTTCGCTCAACTGTTCCGTCGGCTTGTTTATCCGAAAAAATCGCCCAGGTCGATTCACCTCCAGGCAAAAAATTCTGATAGCTACGATTACCTAAAAACCAAGCTTTTATTGAACCGACACCCATTTGGTCAAAAATTTTCGCTGTGCGAATATAAAACTCGATGTAGTGGAGTTGTTCTTGTACAGACTTATCGGTGGTAAGTAACGTGGGAAATCCCCATTCCCCCACCAAAATTGGTGCTTGAAGTAGGTCTGCTTCTTTATCAAACCGTTCCATGGTAGGTGCGATGTAGTCGATATACTCTTGGTATATGTGTGGAGCAAAAACAATGTTTTTGCTGTTTACTCTTTTCTTAATTTCCGCGTACTGATTTTTGTTTATTGCTTCACCTTTGTTCATAAAAATAGTTTGAATCAAGAACAACTTTTCGTCGCTGTAGGGCAGTGCGGCATCGATAATTTTTTCGTAAAGCGGAATTAAATAATCGCTAGTTAGCTCGTCATAAGACTGTGTAAGTTCTTTTTTTCTCGGCTCGTTTACCAAGTCATAGCCGATAACTGCATCATTGTCTTTAAATGCATCCCAAATATGTCGCCATGCGTTAATGTACTTTTCTTGCGCTTTATTTTGATTGAAGTATAGGTCTGGCCATGAAAAACCTTTGGCGCCATAGACCGTTAACTTAAACACGGTTTTAATACCCGCTTCTCTGCCAAGGCGAACAGCACGTTTTAAACGCGCTAAGTATTCAGGTTGAAACGTTGAATTACCGAAAGTGCTTAATTTACCTAATTCTAATCTTACCACCTGTACATTGGCGCCCATTCGTACCATGCGCACATAATCTTCTTGTGAGAAGTTAACTTCTCCACCCGCATCGTTAGTGTTTACTACAAAGCCGCGCGGGATCATGTGTCGGCCTGCTTCATCGCGCAGGCCATGTTTAATGTCTTGTGCAAGTACTACATTATTTGCAAACAGTGGAAGCAGCAAAGTAAATAGCAGTGTTCTCAAAAGGGATTGTTTCATCATAAAAACCTCTTGTTGTTTCTATTAGTTGCACGATGGCAGAGCACAAATGAACAGATTGTTCTCCATCTATGTGGTGCTATCCGTAAAAAATTTACTTCTCGTCTCAAAAGATCTGTTTCTATAGTATTCACACATCTGCTGGGCGAACTTTGAAATGAGCTAACCCACCGCTATTTCAATGAAAACACTTGTAGATACAAACTACGCGTGTCGTCTGAGCCTTCCGCGTCTTTCAGGTAGTAGTAGGCCTTATTATCTTTAAAAAAGACCACGGCTTTATCAAATGTCGGGCCTTGCTTGTGTTCGTAAATAGTAGTGAAAGTTTCTGAGTTGTCCTCAGCCTTTGCGATCACAACATGCCCATTTTCCAATCCAGTAAGATAGACATCGTCCCCATTACTAAACAGTTGACCACCAAAGGGAACCCGAACAGTGGTAAAGCTTTTTTGCCCAGATTTACGAAATGTATGCAGATTTATCTCTTCGTTAAACTCAAGGTCTTCTACTTTACTTATGAAGTGCTCATCGCCACTGTTTGTTACTGTGAAGTCAAACCCGTGAACAATGGAAACCTGGTTCTTTTTCTTTGTTTTCGCCCAATTTCCAGGCTCTTCGATTTGGATTTTTTCAGAAATAGCTAAGGGAATTTTAATCGGTTCAGCGTATGCATTTTTCCAGTCCGAGACGCCATGGGGGTCTTCGGAATACGCGTAGTAAATACCGTTTTGATATAGGTATTTGTCTGAGGTGTTTTTTGACCGGCGCTGAAACGCTATACGAAATTTACCGCCGGTGAACTTGAAGTCACCATACAAACCCCAGTTGTATTCGCTACCATGCTCTGAGGCTAAAACCTGGTTGAAATCATAATATCCATGCCATTTTTTACCGTCATAACGCGCGAAAAGCATTTTTCCATTTGCTGAAAACCCGTAACGCATTTTCATAAACAAATCTCCATCCTTTCCTGTGAAAAAAGCAGGGTAGGTAAGAAGTTTTGTTGTATCGATGTCGTCAATGCCATCGAAGGCTAAATGCTTATAGTGGCCAGCGGGTGAGTTGACGAATTGTTTCAAAGTAAACTTGTCGTCTGGCACTGAGGCTGCGCCCTCAAGGGAATAAGAGTATCGCAGATAATCTTGAGAAAAGGCTTCCACTCTACCATTGCGATGCATATCGTATAACAAGTGAATGGTGTCGTTTACGGGGCTTATCCCCACTGCAATCGTGTTATGTGTTTCGCCCAACCACCATTTGCCTCTAAATCCTGTGTGCTGGTGGGGAAACTGAATAGTTTTAAGCACACCAGTTTTCGTATTGAGGCGTGAAAGCATTACATGCCGATTGTTTTTGCCGCCTTGATACCACGTCATAAACACAAAGTGTTTGTACACCTTAATACAGTCACCGTGAGGCGATAATGCATTGCCGAAGATATAATCGTAACCATCTGAGTTATTTTCTGTGTAAGAGCCTTTGACCTTATTCCCATTGAAAAAGAGTGCGTTGTCAGTGACAAGTAATTCAGTATCTAACTTTACAGAAGCGTAGATATTAATACTGAAAGATATAGAACTAATAAGAAGTAGAGGAGCAAGGTTGTTCTTTACAAAAATACCTAATTTTTTAAAGTTTTTTGCGTGATGTACTAGCAAATTTCGGCCCTCTCTTCAAAAGCTTGTGAGCGTAATAAGCTTAACGGTTTTGCGTTATATGGATAACCTTCAGTCTTTCCTATATTACATTTATTGTTTTCTGTTGACTGAATTTGGTCGTTAATGAGTGAAAATGGTTTTAATTAAATGTACACTGCTTGTAAGTGTATAGCGAGTAATTCCGATGAAATTAAAACTAAAAATACGCAGCTCAACGCAGCAAATTAGCGCTTATGTAAAAGCTGTAGTTGCGCTTTCAATGTTAACAGCCTGCACCTCGAGCGACACTGTGGATGTATCTTCTGGTATGTACAAAGAGAGTGGGGTATTTCTCGAGAGCCAGACAAAAATAACGGATGGCGCGCTCCATTTTGATGGCAAGAAGCTCAATCATAAAACCTTTGAAAACCCTTCGTCAGGGCGCGAGTACGATTATTTCTTTGGAAGAAATATCTCGGCTCATGGTGATGCCGTAAAACCTTACAAGCATTACGTTTTTATGACCTGGTACAAAGGCGGCAAGGAAGAACGCAATGTTATGCTTTCAAGGTTTAACACCAAAACTGGCGTTGTTAAGACCATCCAGTTTCCTCATCGACACACAGGTTTTCGTGGCGATCCATTGGTAGGAGAGTCTCATAACACCATCGGTTTAGCCGTGAGCCCGTTAAATGGCACCATTCATATGGTTTACGACATGCATGCCTATGTCGACGACGATGCAAATGGCAGGTTCAAGGGACGGTTTGTTAACGACTTTTTCCGCTACTCTTATTCAGTGGTCGGTGCAGCAGATGTACCGGATGACGAATTTACATTAGAACAGTTCGTAAAAGATACCAGTGAAGTGAGTCAGGGTGCCGATGACTACAAACATTTGACCATGACCGGTAACTTGGCAGACAAAGAAAATTTTTCTGCGCTGACATACCCCAAGTTCTACACAAGTGAAGATGGCGAACTTCTGCATTACATGCGTTGGGGCGGCAATAACAATGGTGCTTATTATTTCAATAAGTACGACGCCGAAAAACAAGAGTGGACTCGTTTTACACCTTTCAATCATAAAGACCAAGAAACGCATGGCAATGCTTATAACTGGGGCTTATATGGCCAGATGAAGTATATAAACGGTAAGTTACGCGTAGGCTTTCAGCAACGCAGTGCCAACAACAATGATCGCTATAAGTATCAAAATGGCGTTTATTATGCGTATTCTGATCATCCTGATGGCTTAGGTGAATGGAAAAATGTAGATGGCGAGGACATGACTTGGCCCTTGGTTAATTCTGATGAAATAAAAATCTTTGAGCCTGGCGATTACATCGGTCATAAAGAGCCAAACTCTGTACACATTGTAACGGGCTTTGACTGGACGGTTACAGAGAATGACGATATTCACTTTATAACTCACGTTCGTTCTACCGATACTAAGCGAAGTGACTACAAGGAAGTGTCGATACACGCCTTTAAAACCGCCAACGCAGAAGACTTTACTATTACAACTGACTTCACTGGGGCCGATTCTATCTATACGTCAGGTGATAGTATTTTCATAATTGGACTCAAAAACGGTTACCCGTTTATTGAAAAAGCGAAAGGTGGTACCAACGATTTTGAAGTAGTTTATCAGCAAACATCTGGCGCTAAGTTTGATCATGGAACCATTCATATTGAAAACGGCAAAGCGTACTACTATTTAATGGAAAAAGGCGCTGGAAATGCGCTGCCGCTTTATTTACAAGTCATTGATTTAGGTGTTCAAATATAACCTAAGCGCTATGCTTATGACTACGTTGCAAAAGTTAGGTGAGAGGGTGCCATCCCTCTTACCCCTGCGGTTGCGTGTTATTTAGTTGTGCGTAAAAGCCAAATTTACTTCTCGTAGCTAGAGCGAGAATATAAGAAAGCACTGCTCGACTGTCTGCCCTCATATTTCCCTTTCAATAGTAATCAAAATATGTCAAATTGTTGCATAAATGTTACGTTAACAATCAAAAATAACGTATTTTTGCAAGAGATTCTACGATGTTGAAGCTTTCAAAATGTGCTTTTTCGCTTACAGTGATTGTTGTTGCTTTATCTGGATGTGTAAGCGATAGGCATAGTTACCCTTCTCAAAATCACGCGGCCGATGCAGATACTGTTGCGTACTTTCCTGACGCTGGATTAAATAACTCTGTTTCTGATAGTTCAGAGTTTGAAGAGTTACGGAGCCTTAATTGGCAACAGGTATTTTTCGATTCAGGAACGGAAAACTGGCGAGAAAATTGGATAAAAGACGGCTTAATTGGAACCGTTGAAAATTCGCCCGAGGGTATGCATGTCAAGGCTGGGCCTGAGGCAGATAATCATGCGCACCACATGGTGTTATGGACCAAGCGTACATTTGAAGGTGATGTAAAAGTCAGTTTCGAATACACCCGCACCGACAGTGCCGAATTATACGTGACTATATTGTATTTGCTCGCATCTGGGGAAGGTACACCAGAGTTTCCCACAGACATTATGGAGTGGGCTGAATACCGCAACGAACCCTACATGCGCCACTATTTTGACAATATGGACACTTATCATATTAGTTATGCAGCATTTGGTTTAGGTGAAGAAGATGCGCCTGACGACTACATTCGAGCCCGCAGGTATCTTCCACTTGCCAACAAACGCCTAATGGGCACTGCACTGAAGGGGGATTTCACCAACACGGGCTTCTTTGAGACTGGAGTTCCGCACCAAATAACGGTTATCAAACGCGACGACACACTATGGATGAAAGTGTCTAACGAAGAGCAAACTCAACTTTATAAGTGGTCGACGGCTAGCCACCCCAATATTAAGAAGGGGCGTATAGGGCTACGTCATATGTTCACGCGAAGCGCCTTGTATAAAAACGTTCAAGTGTCGGCTCTGTCTTCATAACAAACTACATTTTACAGATCATATAAGCCGTCACTCTGGAGCCGAAACTAATGTTAAATAACGAAAGCTACAGCGGTAAAAAATGTTCGATTGAGAATTAACCCTATGTTTAAACTTCCACTATTTAAGAATTCAACATCTTTGCTGCGTGACTGGCGAACTTATTCATTTGTATGTTTGTCAACTGTGCTATTGTTTTCTTGTGCTAATAAAGAAAAATACGTTCAAACACTAGCGCAACCTGAGCAACTGACGATCAGTGAAGGCTTTGTAGAGCCAGTTGGTTTCTATGATGCTCAGCCTTCATTTTCATGGAAACTCCCCGTTGATGCTTCTGTAAAAGCGCAATCGCAAT
This sequence comes from Alteromonas sp. KUL150, assembly GCF_009811475.1. NCBI lineage: Bacteria > Pseudomonadati > Pseudomonadota > Gammaproteobacteria > Alteromonadales > Alteromonadaceae > Alteromonas > Alteromonas sp. KUL150. Next base: position 27,232 of record NZ_BLIJ01000064.1, on the reverse strand, counting down.
ATCGGATAGTCGTTGCCTCATCGCCAGACCTTTTGCCTGGCAACCCAGATTTGTGGGACAGCGGCGTCATTAATAGTGATACAACTAATTTCGTCCATTACGAGGGCAATGAGTTAAAATCCCGGCAACGAGTTTTCTGGCAGGTTAAATATTGGAATGAGCGTGGTTTCGACTCTAATTGGAGTGCATTAGCTTCTTTTGAACTCGGGTTGTTATCTAGTAGCGACTGGAGCGCAGAATGGATTGAGATAGAGCAACCCACACCGCTTGAGCTAGATAAATTTGATACGCCTATCCATATTCCTCAATATTTGCGAACGACGTTTACAGCAGATAAGAGTATTAAATCGGCACGCTTGTATATTACTGCAAAAGGGCTATTCGAATCATTTATCAACGGCAACCGTGTTGGAAGCGATGTACTGACACCTGGCTATACCCCTTATCACAAGCGTATCGAAACCCTTACTTACGACGTAAGCAAACTGCTTGTCTCTGGTGAAAACGCTATTGGTATTACCCTCGCTGAAGGGTGGTACGCAGGGCGCTTTGGCCCAAAACGTCACTGGCACAAAAAACGGAACATCACCCCAAAAGCGTTAGCCCAGTTAGAGATTGAATATACAGACGGTACGCGCAAAATTGTAGTGACGGATAAGAATTGGCAAGCGACTCAGCAAGGCCCGTTAAGGCGTTCTAGTTTGTACGATGGTGAAATGTTTGATGCTAACTTTTCGCTTAAAAACAACAACGCTAATTGGCATGAGCCTCAATATGAAACAGAAAACGCTCCTGAAAAATGGCGTTCAGTACAATCTTCAAACATAGATAGCGATGTTCTGCTGGAGCCCAAGCGTCATTTTACCTCTAAGAATAAACAAGTGTTGGCCCCCGTTTCCCTGCATAAAGTTGATGGCAAGATTATATTTGATTTGGGGCAGAACATGGTGGGCGTCGCGCGCGTCAACCTGCCTATGATTGAAGGGGAGAAGCTCAAAATACGATTCGCTGAGGGTATTAACAGTGACGGTAGCCTATACACCAAAAACCTCGGAAGCGCTGCACAGGAAGATACGTATGTTGCGGCTAAAAGCGGTGTTGTTGACTGGCGACCTCAATTCACATTTCATGGTTTCCGATATGTTGAAGTGAGTGGCTTCGATGAAAAAGAAGCGCCCCAACTTGATTGGATAGAAGGTATCGTTCAGTACACAGATTTTGAATTAACCGGTCATTTCACCTCGTCAGATCCCGAATTGAACCAGCTACAGTCGAACATAGAATGGGGTCTTAAAGGTAACTTTTTGGATATTCCCACCGATTGTCCACAACGTTCTGAAAGATTGGGGTGGACTGGTGACGCGCTTGCTTTTGCGCCCACATCACTATTTATTGCCGATAGTCACGCATTTTGGAGCGCTTGGTTACAGTCGATAAGAGAAGAGCAGTTTGATAACCATGGTATTCCTGTCGTGGTACCTAACGAAGTAGGCGAGATTGTGCAGGCGGGTTGGTCAGACGCCGCAGTGACCATCCCATGGGACGTATACTGGCGTACGGGAGACGAACGCGTTCTCAAAGAAAACTACACGATGATGAAACGTTGGATTCTTTATCATCAAAGCCAACTTGAGAATGGCGTAAGCAAAATGTGGACAGTGGGGGACTGGTTACAACCCTATTCAACGCGCGAGGATTCGCGTCGTGGCGAAACTGATCATGGGCTTATCTCGACAGCTTTTTATGCCCGCTCCCTCGATATAGTTGCTCGCACAGCTAAGGTGTTGCAGAGAACAGATGACGCAAAGCATTACGCTTCTTTATTTGAAGAAGTTAAAGCGAACTTTCAAGCAGCCTTCTTCGATCAACAAGGCAATATCAAACAAGGTCAACCCACACAAACCTCCTATTTGCTAGCCATAGGCTTTGACTTAGTTTCTGATGAAATTTTGCAAGCTGCCGAAGCTAACCTCATGAAGCAATTTGAAATTGCCGGCGGGCACCTAAGAACGGGCTTCTTAGGAACACCTCTAATAGCGCCCGTGCTAGAAAAAATTGGCCGACAAGATTTTGCATTAGAACTCTTGTTCAAAGAGTCCTATCCATCGTGGCTTTTCCCCGTGTCTCAGGGGGCTACCACAATGTGGGAACGATGGGATGGGTATACGCATGACAAAGGCTATGTGAAAAAGGCGGGCTCGTTAAATCACTACGCTTATGGCGCTATTGGGCAATGGATGTACGACCGGTTGGCAGGTATAACTCCCTTAAGCGCTGGTTATAAAGAAGTTCGTATTTCCCCTATTGTAACGACTCATTTGTCACACGCTGGCGCGACATATCAATCACCTCATGGCGAAATCAAATCCTATTGGTTTTTGAACCAAGGTGAATTACGCATGGAAATAACAATACCGCCGAATGTCACTGCTACAATTGAAGTACCGTCGTTTGTCTACGTTAAAAATAGTGTTGAAACAACGAATAAAATTAAGAAATTGAAGGGACTACTAACCGTTAATGGTGCAGCACTTAACGTTGATTCAGGGAATGATATACAAATCAATAAAAACCCCCAATTTTCGGCTGGACACTACGTTATCAGAGTGAGTAAAAAATGAATGAGTGGCAATATTTGCTAAAAATTGTTTCTGAACTCGAAAAACTATCCGCGGCAGATGTAATGACGTATGCGCCCTATTAATTACCAGATTGATCAACCAGGTCATTCACTTTAGAAAGGAAGCATTTTTATGCGCCTCAAGAAATGTTTTGCGGTAGTACTAGTTGCATTGGTATCTCACAGTAGTCATGGAGTAAATGTCCTAAAAGCCAATACAGAGTTTAAAAAAGGGAACCATACGCAAGCATTCTCACTTTATGAAGAAGGCGCTAAATTAGGTAACGCGCATGCGCAGTATCAACTTGGCGCGATGTACTCGAAAGGACTAGGTGTAGAGCCAAGTGCGGTTTCATCCATGATTTACTTTTCTCTGGCTGCAGAAAAGGGGTATCACAATGCGCAGCTTATTTTAGAAAAGATGAAATCGTCTTTAGACGAAGCGGAACTTTCACTTCTTATGAGGACAATAGATGAGGAAAGAGCCGCTCTCACTAGTTTTCAAAAGCAATTTTTACCTGAAATTAACCAGCATACTATTGATAAAAAAGTAACGTTTAGCGGCGAAAGCAGTCTAGAACAAAGAGTGTATTTTGAAGAGTTGAGTGAGTTTCAAAACTTTGATAATGAGCTTCAGAATTTCGATAGTGGTTTTGACGATTTGGATGGTGGGGAAGTACTCGATGTTGCGATAGTGGTTAACAATCCGGGCTTTTTGGTAGTAGAAAATGATGTAGCAAGCGACGGTTCTGTGAGATACGTTCGTGTAATCCAAAAATCCGGAAACACTAAACGCTTTCTTGATGCATACAAGTTGTTTCCGCTTAAACAGCCTGAGTTAGGTCAAAAGCCGACCGAATTTATCCATCGTGCTTCCATGGGCGCAGCAATAGATGACCAATTTTATTTGAATGACAATTTACCCCTCCTTTATAAAGAAACCCGTCGCGTTCTGCGAGAAGCTAAGAACAATCCGACGCTTGAATCACTTTACCAATTCGCAATAGCGATGGTCATTTTCCCTTGGATGGAGAGTGAGGATAATGAGGCAGAAAATTTGCTCAAAGATCTTGCTGAAAAAGGGCATCCGGGCGCTATGTATGAGTACGGCTTACAGTTATATATGCAGCAAAAAGATATACCTAAAGGAATAGAATGGATAACTCAGGCGAGTAAGTATGGTCTTTCTAGGGCTGAATATCGTTTAGGCAAACTACTTCTCACAAGCCCTTGGATAATTCACGATGAGAAAAAAGCACTGTTTTGGTTTGAGTCTGCAGCAGAGAAAGGTGATGAGGCAGCCAGCCTGCATGTTGCTAAAATAAAACTTACCGCTAATGATAAATCGCTAGTGGATGTTTCTGGCGCAATAGCGCATTTAGACGCTATCTCTAGTTCGCAAAATCTAAATCCAGAATACCACTACTTGCTTTCTATTTCTTACAGACTTCGTACAGAGCGCGACTTTAAAAAGTCTGTTGAGTTGTTAGAAAAAGCGATTTCGATGGGAATGCGGAGCAATTGGGATACGTCAGAGTGGCAGGCATTATTGGCTAAAATGCTACAAGGCAATATCACGGTAACAGACTTTTAATCGAAGTAAGATGAGTGACGATCGGTTAGGCCCTTCTGAGTAGAGAGGGCCTTTTCAATATTCACGAGAATCTATTCCATGAGAGTATCCACTCGTTCATCGAAACAATGTTTTGGTGACCGCTGATAAATCAGACTGCTAGTTAACCAACACTTTATTAATTAGCTGCTGATTTAGTACAGGATCATATTCAGGGTTGAGTTCGGTAGGAATCTCTGCATCCGTTTTCTTTTGCCATGCTTTGAGTTTTGCTTTTAATTCTGCAAGCTTCTGCGGATTCCTGTTCACTAAATTATTCTTCTCTGCTAAATCATTTTCCAAATTATACAGTTCAAACTCGTTGTTTTCGAAGTATTGGATTAGCTTCCAGTCGCCACTTCTTATAGCACTCCCTGGACGTGTTCTAAATAACGGGTCTTGACCTTGGTCAGTAGATGCATGGTGTGCTTGAAGATACACTGGGAAGTGCCAAAACAAATCGCGTTCTGCAATGTTACCTTTGCCTAATAAGTATCCACTTAAATCAACACCGTCCAAGACTTGATTTGGTAAACTGGCGTTCGCTAAGTTAACCAAAGTGGGATAAAAGTCGGCATTAATTACAGGTGTATGATCAAGGCCTGGTTTGATTTTTCCTGGCCAACTCACTATAAGTGGTACGCGTATACCACCGTCATAATAAGAACCTTTACCGCCACGAAGCGGCGAAGGAAAAGACGACATACGATAACCACCGTTGTCAGATGTGAAAATAACCAAGGTGTTATCGGCTAAACCTTCAGATAATAACGTGTTAACAATTCGGCCGACATTTTCATCCATATGCTCAACCATAGCAGCGTAAGTCGCTTGTTTTGCGTCATTAATTCCCTTTTTACGATACTTGTCTATCTTATCAATAACGGCTTGATAGGGAGTGTGGACAGTATAATAGGGAACATAGGCAAAAAATGGCTGGTCTTTGCTTGATTTAACCCATTCAATCACTTCGTTTGTTAGACGCTCGGTCAAATACTCGCCTTTGGGGCCATCTTTAATGTTAGGTAAGTCATAAGGACTAAAATAATTGAAGGTCATACCTTGGTGACTACCAGCAACATTAACATCAAAACCTTGTTCATCAGGGTCGGGGCCTAAGTGCCACTTGCCAAAAGAACCCGTTGTGTAGCCAACAGTTTTTAGTGATTCTGCAATTGTAATAACATCAGTGCTTATACCACGTTTGTTTATTATTGGAATTAACTTACGTGTTTTTGCATCGCCGCGGGTAGATGGGGAGACGGTATACACACCGTGACGTGGCCCATACTGACCTGACATTAATACAGCACGACTCGGCGCACAGTTAGCGGCGCCAGCATAGGCTTGGTCAAAAACCAAACCTTGCTGCGCTAACACGTCGACATTCGGGGTTTCAAAGTAACTTGAGGTTTGGTTGTATCCTACGTCAGACCAGCCAAGATCGTCCACCACGATCATAATGATATTAGGTTTGCCATATTTTTTATTATTGGCAGCGTTCGATGGCTCAGCGCTGATAACCCAAACAGTTATTGAAAAGAAAATAAAAGCTAATAATGAATATCTAAACTGCATTGTGGTCACTCACTTTTTTACTTATATATTTATTGCATTCAAAATTATGACTGCTGTGGGTTAGCGAATACGCTGCTCGTTAAGTTAGTGAAGTCCTACGCATTATTTCTCCACTAAAACATAGGTGGTGATAAATATTGTATCCCTTGTTGAAGGCTATAGACCACCAGAACAGTTTGTGATTGTATTGGAACACGTTTACTCAAGTGTAAATTGGTCGATGTTGGGGCCGCTTTCACCGACGGTCCTAAATTCTATATGGTTGGCACCTTTTACTAGCGTAAAGCTTACGGCTTGTTCGTCCCACTTACTGTCCCAACTCCCGGTAGGTTCAAATTCAACCATGGCCGCTTTCTTATCATTTACATAGATAGCAATAGGCCGTTTTGAGCTCTCGTCGTTGTGCGTGTAACGGAAAACAGCGGTGTATACGCCCTCAGCACCGTCGTTCTCGTGATACCAATACATTGTGCCTTCTTCGTCGTTAAATGTTCCATAAGCCCCTCCGTGGACTCCATGAGCGCCGCGCACTGCAGCGGCGCCTTGGCCATATTCTGCGTCTTCGCCCTGTAATGATAAGCCGCGACCTACCCACATATCGGCTGAGTTTTCATCGCCCCAGAAAAGGCCCACACCCTGTCCGAATTGTTGCTTCATTTGAAAGGCAAGTCGGCCATTGATAACCACATTCGCGTATACTGTGTCACCATCGTTAACTGCGAAAGGGGTCAGATAAGGTTTCATTTCTTCTTCATTGGGGGTGTTCACGCTATAGCGAACTTGAATTTGTTGAGACGCGATATTTGAAATTTCAGTGATAGCAATGGTTTGGACATCAATAGCCACCTTGTTCGAGAGCCTTAACGCTTCGTCACCCACGATAGCAGCTATAGTGACAAATTCGCGAGCATCAGGATAAGCAACTTCAACAAACGCGCGGTTTTTTCCCATAAATAAATGTCTGTAATTAGATTTAACACGATTGGTGTGTTCATAAGGAGAGCCGTTTTCAAGTGCTTTTACTTTTAATCCTCCACTAAAGTGATAATAGGTCTTATGACTCCCATAGGGGTAAAAGTTGTTATCCTTATCTACGGTTTCAGTAGTGATTACTTTCGCAGTATTGAATCCGTCCTCAGCGGTATAAGTGTCGATGCTGTGTCTCAGTCCAACAGGTGAGCCAGCGGTTTTAATTTCTTTCTCTAAGACCTTTTTACCGTTCTTATAACCCACTGCGCGTATTGAACCCGGCGTCCAGGGTACGAACCATTCTGCTTGCATCTCATCGGCTTGTTTTCCCGGTTTATCACGGCCAAGGGATTTACCATTTAGAAATAGCTCGACTTCATCGAGATTAGAATAAACCCATACTGGCACCAACGTACCTTCCTTCATCGTTGGATGTGTCCAACTAGGGAGAATATGAAGTGAAGGTTCATCTAGCCATTGGCTTCGATAAAAGTGGAAAAGGTCTTTCTTAAAGCCTGCCAAATCCAGCGCGCCACCCATAAAAGCAATGTAAGGCCAACCTCCGTGGGCTAACCCAGCTTCTCCATGGTAGTCGAATCCGGTCCAACGAAAGTGCCCCGCGTGGTGAGGCAAGTCACGTGCAAGCTCCCAGTTTTTACGCGCATTAATCCGAACTGTTGCGTTATCGTAAGATGAGTTAAGGTGCTGTTTTTGATTCGACCAGTCTTTGGGATCCTTCCAATCGTAAAAGAAAATTTCCTTCTCTGTGATATTAGGTAACTCGAACGTGTCTCCCTTAGGGCCGTCTCTCCACCATGTTTGAGTACGATAGTATCCACGAGTTTGCCACGTGTGAGGGGCTTCCGTTGATACGAAAGGGCGGTCAAACCGTCGTTCGAAGAAACTTTTGCTCTCAGACCCTCCGTTAATGCCTATTACATCTAATCCTTCTTTATTGGTAGAGCCAGAGGTAACAAGTCGAGTTGGGTCATGCTTTTTCACAGCAGCAGCAAGCTCAGTGACAATTTCACCGTGAGTCTCATTACCTACACTATAAATAATGATTGAAGGGTGATTTCTATTGCGTGTAACCCACTCGGTTAAGTCTTTCTCCCACCACTCATCGAAATGATATCGGCCGTAGTCGTGACGTGCTTTTTGTTTCCATCCGTCAAATACTTCATCCATCACCATTATGCCTAGTTCATCACAAAGCTCATAAAACATGGTGGGATAGGGGTTATGCCCGGTACGAATGGCGTTAACGCCCATTTCTTTTAGAAGGTTTAGTTTCCATCGTAGAAGCGGTTTTGTCCACGCGCCTCCAACAGGGCCACCCTCATAATGTTCGGCTACGCCCTGAATCTTTACATTTTTGCCGTTTATCCAAAAGCCGGTATCTGTTTTCCATGCGATATCACGAACGCCAAATTTCACGCTCTTTCGATCAATCTCAATGTTGTCTTTAACCAGCTTTAAGTCTAAATCGTATAAATATGCGTTATGGGGCATCCACATCTGTGCGTTTTCTAAATCAAAAGCAAACGAATAAGAGGCGTTTTCTCCCGTTATCTCAAGAGGCGTCTTCTGAGATAAAAGCTGTTTACCTTCTTGATCGTAAACTCGATACTGAATCGCGTAATTGTCACTGTCGCCAGGACGCGTATTTAACTGGAAGCGGGCCTCAACCTTTGTCTGTTCGCCCACTTTTGGTGTGCGGATAAATAGAGAGTTGTGTTTTATGTGAGTAGAATTCAATATGGCAAGCTTTACTGGGGCGAAAATACCCCCTGGGTGATACCAACGCGTGGAAGGCTGCAGTTCATTATCAACGCGGACGCTTATAACATTGTTTTCTTTTTTCAGATATTTACTTAATTCATACTGAAAACTGATGTAGCCGTATGGACGTTTACCTAAAAAATGGCCGTTTATCCACACCTCGCTGTTCATATAAACGCCTTCAAATTGAAGCCAAACCTGCTTATCTTTCCATGCATCGTCAAAGGCAAAATGCTTTCTGTACCACGCCGTGCCCCCACCATGATATCCGCCAGACTGGCCTTGGGAACCGGCTTCACTAACACCTTCTTCGTAGATGTAGTCGTGCGGTACCTCCACGGTAGTCCACCCGCTGTCATTGAACGTTGTTTTCTTATAAATATCATTGTCGCCCAAAGTGAACTTCCAGCCGTCATTGAAATTTATATATTGCCTAGTCGCACTTTCAGCACGAGCGCTGGCGGCCATCAGTGCGGCTAACATAAGTAGCGCGAACACAAGGTAACTATACATTTTTGTGGGGCGTGATATTGGCAACATCTTGAGTAATCCTTGCAGAAATCTAATATGTTCTTGTACGTTATTTTTTGGGCTATCTGGGTGCAACATCGTTGTACGATGCTTCACCTGAGTCAGTCATTCGTATTTCATCTAAATACAGGTAGTGGTCATTTTGCATACCACTAAGATCGCCGTTGAAATACATGCCCCACGATGGATAAATTCCTTTGTCGTCGTTATATCCAAATTGAATATTGTGTTTATCTAGTACCTTTTCTTCATCAACCCAAAGTTCTATAAAACCGTTTTTATTGTCTGAATAATCCACTTTTACATGTAAGACGAAATCTACCCACCGATCTAAATAGTCCGATTTTAATCCGGGTACTTCGAAATGCTCTGTGCCGTGGCCATTTCGAGTTGGACTTAGTTCATGTGGGTCCCATTTCCATGCGCCTCGCAGACCGTCTGGGGTTAGCGTTAAACTGAATGGTGGATTTCTAGAGTGTTCCTTCAGACGCTTATCTGCGCTTCCGTGTATTTGAAAAAATAGCCATGGATTAGGTTCGTCACGCGTTCCTTCGCTAGGAAAAAAAACACTAAAGCCATACCATGCCTCTGCGCCCGCTACTTTCTGTGTTTTAAACCCGTGAAACATCGCCTTGCGGTCAACATTGTCAATCTTTGTGTCGTCTCCATTGAAAGCCGCAGGATTATTATGGTCCCAAAACAGTTTAGCGGCATATTTCCCGCTTCTGACTATGCCTTCCTCAACAGAAAAGGCACGTTCGCTTTGTAGCTGATTAAACATGAAATTTTGCGGTGCTGCCTTTTTTAACCCAGGAGCAAAGCCTCGTGGGGATGCTGCATTCCAACCCTGATTTTCAAAAGATTCATAGGTAATATCCATATTACTTTCACCGGCACTTGGAGCTTGAAATTTGCCATCGTGCCATAGATAGAGCCGCTGAGATGCGCCCTTTCTTAAATTCAAAATGACACCGTGATGGTTGCCCTTTTCGTCTTTAATCGGGTCCATTTGCATACGCGTGTTTTCAAGCGAGAGATGCACCTGTTGAATAGTCCAGTTAGTCCCGTCTGTACTGGTAACTGAAGCGAAATTCATGGTGTTATTTTCATCACGATAAGTGACCACTGCCTCAAAACTATTATTCCGTTGTGCCAGTTGAACCAAATCTGTGACAGAGGATACCAGGGCACCCTCTTGGTTTTTAAGTGTGCGATTTGCGGTATCAGGCATTGGTAGGCTGTGTACCCATTGACCCTCTTTAAATGCGGTCATTCGCCACTCTCGATAGTCTTTTGTACGAGCTTCATAGGCAACAGCAGGCGCGCCACTGCTAAGTGAAAGGGGAGAAGTACCAAAAGGTGTTTCCTCTCTATTTGTTGAATCGAACGCCAGCATCTTGTCGTTCGCCACGTCAATTGTGACCGGAAGCTCAATGTTCTCGCCTTGCGCGTTATAGAATAGCCCGCTTGTTGTATCTAAACGCATGTAGTAGGCGTTGATACGGGCATAGGTTTCCTTATCGTGGACTTCTAAGAAGTTACATTCATGCCAGAGAAAGCTAATGGCTATCTCGGTATCTGAGATTTTAAGAGGGTTGATGTAAAATGTATCAACGTTAATAGGGTCGTCTGATTGCGGTGTTGGCCAAGTAATGATGACTGGCTCTTCAAATCGCTTTGAGCCTGCTGGCATTTTGTAATACACCCACGGGGACTTATGGGTTCCAGCCCGCGTAAATAGGTAGATATCGCCATTCCCCATTTTGTAGCTTTTCGTGTATGAGGCAAAAGGCGTTATATCATCTACGTATTCGAACTCGCTAATGTCATAGGGTTTTCTAGATACAACATGCAACATTCTGCCGCCAGCATGAGGTGTGTCGATAGAAAGCGGATTAAGCCCATCCTCTCGCTCTCCGCCATGCCCGCCATAAACTATGTGTAGATACCCTTGCGTATCCATTTCTATGGTTGGACGGCCGTGACTGTCTATTTTCCTCTCGCCTTTTGAAAGTGTGCTGTCAGCGGCTTTAATTGGTCCTTGCCATTGATGCGATTCAAGGTTATAGGCGGCAACATAGGGGTCGGTAAGATGGCCTTGGTATGTAATGAATACGGTATCTCCATCAACATAGTGCCAACCCCGGTGGGGATTACCCTGCAAGTTATCAGTGAAATAGCCAGTGGGCAACTCATTGTCTTTTTTAAGCACAGTAAGCTTAGAGCCCAGCCCTTCTTCTGGTATTGAGTAAATATCTTCGAAAGCTTTACCTTCTCTGTAATCGTCATAGATAGGTTGGTAGTCAGGGTATTGACCATACATATATTGGTCTATGCGCCAGCGCCAGTAATCAACGCTTTCAGGATCTGATGGGTCAACCTGAGCTGCTAGCGCTTCGAACACGTTATCTGTTTGAGAGTATCGTTCTATCAATATCTCGCGCTGAGAGTAAAAATTGCTTCCCTCGGCTATGCCCATTTCTTCACTATCAGGTTTGCAAGCTGAACCCAGAATACCCACTGTGAGCACTATGGAAAGGGCGCGACTAACTTGTGTCTGAAACTGTTTACTAAAAAAAGACTCTGCCGTGTTATTCATCGTGTCATCATTCTCATTACTTATAGAGCCGCTAATAGATTAAGAATTTACCCTTCTTTTAAACCGTATCTATGTCGTGTATATTCAGTCATATGTAATCATGATGTTACAAAAATAATCAATATGAATCAAAACTTAATTAATAAATTGTTAGTGTGTACTAGGTTTTTTCTCCCGAACATGTTCTTAGTCAGCGTTTTTTTTTCGATTAGTGCATTCGGCGACACACTGTCGTCTGATGCGTTTATGCAACCTAATAATGATTATCTGCCCAAAACGTGGATGCACGCCATGAATGGTAATTTGACAAAAGAAGGCTTTTCTGAGGATTTCAAAGCACTCGAAGAAGCCGGCATCGGTGGTGCAATATTTTTTCACGTACATCGACGTAACTGGCCTTACTCTTCTCGTGGGCCAGTTAGATTCGGTACTGAAGAGTTTTATGATCACCTTGTCCACGCCGCGGCACAGGCAGATAAGTACAATATTGAGTTCGGCATTCATAACGCTGACGGATGGACATCAAGTGGTGGACCATGGGTTACGCCAGAGCAGTCAATGAAGCGGGTAACGTGGTCTGAGCAGTCTGTTTCTGGCGGAAATAGACATTTACCTTTGAAACCAGGTTTCGCAGAAGGGCTTTATAAAGATATTGCAGTAATTGCTATTCCCCAAGATGAGTATTCCAGTCACAATTTATTTTCGACCGGAAGAATAAGCTCATCAGATTCGACATTAAATGCTGAAGTTTTGTCAGACAGAGACTGGGATACAGAATTTATTTTCGAGAAAAATGAAAACGATGAATATTGGGTGCAAGTTGAGCTTGATGATGTTGCTACGTTGAGAAGTTTGCAAATAGAAACACCAGACCGGCATGGGGACGCCGCACTACTTATTTCAAATGACGGTATTAACTTTGAAACAGTGGTTGAAAACCTACGTCGGCCCAGAACCGGTGCGAGAATGTGGGCGTTTAGTCCGCAACTTGTTAATGAAAGCCAAGATGGATTTACAGCCAAATATTTCAGAATTTCATTTACCAAACCTATCACAATAAAGCGTTTTGATCTGTGGTCAGTACCAAGGATAAATGATTGGTTATCCATGAATTCCATGGAGCGTGGGAAGCTGAGTATGACGCCGACTATCGCAGAAGCCGCCATAGTCGCATCAAGAGATATTCAAGTTCTACATCGTGGAGTTATGCCCCCAGAGGGAATAGCAATACCCGACGGAGACTGGCGAATTTTACGATTTGGTTATACCAGCACAGGTGCCTTTAATGTCCCTGCGACAATTGAGGGCGAGGGATTAGAAATCGACAAGTTCGACGCGAATGCACTGGAGCATCACTTTGATAATTACGTAGGTAAGCTGGTCAAAAAGGTGAATGAGCAAGGCATAAAGTCACTGAAAACCACAGAAATAGACAGTTATGAAGTCGGAGGCCAGAACTGGACAAGAGGAATAGAAAAAAGCTTTAAAGATAAATTTGGGTATGACTTTATTCCATGGTTACCCTTACTTACAGGGCGGGTTATCGAATCGCCCGCTCACACGGGTGCTGTGCTTCAAGAGTTTCGGCAGCATCTTTCTGATTTAATGGTAGAAAACTATTTTGGCGAATTCACCAAGCTTTCGAATAAACATGGCCTCGAATCTTATATAGAGCCTTACGGCTGGGGACCTTTCGACGAGTTAGCAGCAGGTGGAAAGGCAGATCGGTTAATGGGAGAGTTTTGGGTAAGAGATCAACAGTACAACGGCAGAGTGATGGCGGCTATTTCGTCAGCACACGTCTATGGAAAGAAAGTAGTTTCAGCAGAATCCTTTACCTCAATAAGAACGGTCAATTGGTACGGCCATCCCTATTTTTATAAACACTACGGCGATGAAATGTGGGCTAGGGGCATTAATGAAACTATGTTTCACCGTTTTGCTCATCAACCCAATAATCATGTAAAACCAGGCATGACAATGGACTCCATTGGCTCCCATATAGATAGAACACAAACGTGGTGGAGTAATGGTGGTACTGAATGGTTTAAATATTTAGCTAGGGGGTCTTACTTGCTGCAGCAAGGTGTCCCAGATGCTGATTTTCTTGTGCATTTGGGAGATATAGCTCCTCTACGCGTGGGTAACGCAAACAATACATCAGTACCAGATGGATTTGGGTACGATTATGTCAATACAGACGTTCTAATTAACCGAATACAAGTAGAAAATGGTCACTTAGTGTTACCGGAGGGCACGCGATATAGAGCATTACATCTTTACAAAACTCAGTACTTACACCTAAAGACGCTACGTAAAATAAAAGAGTTGGTGTCAGATGGCGCCACTGTTATTGGCGATAGGCCCGAAAAAGTCATTGGTTTCAGTGAGTGGCCGGAAAAACACGAGTTTGACACAATTGTTGATGAACTATGGGGCAAGCCTTCTTCAGATGATCGTAAGGTATTGCACTACGGGAAAGGCACAATAAGTACTTACGATCTCGAAGAAACAATAAAAGTATTGGGTTATGAGCCCGATCTGTTTATCGATGGCAAGCCTTCGCATGCATTTGCACATCGCCGAATAGATAACAACGATCTCTATTATTTTTATAATGACGAACCATCATTTAAGCCTGTTGAAATAGATATTAGAGAAGGTGATGGCGTACCAGAAATTTGGCATGCTGATGATGGAACTATAGAGAAAATAACAGATTTTGTTCGCAATGAAACGCGTCTTGTGACAACAATCCCACTGGAACCTTTTGGATCGCGTTTCGTTTTGATAAGAAGAGATGACGAACAACCACCTTACGACGGTTCAAGGAATCAACTGCTAGTCGATACTTATGCAAATAAGCATAACATATTGAGCAAGTTTGACTCCCCTTGGGAAGTTCATTTTGATCAGAAATGGGCTGGTCCAGGTGATGTCCGTTTCGAAAATCTCATTGATTGGACGACGAGTGATGTATCGGGCATTAAACATTATTCCGGTAAGGCGGTGTACAAAAATACACTTGTTATCGATGAAGCGTTTATAAATCAATCGCAGCCCCTCTACCTTAGCCTTGGAGACGTTCAGCAAATTGCTGAGGTTTCTTTAAACGGTAAGTCTATCGCCACGCTGTGGAAGCCCCCCTTCGTTCTAAATATTCAAGATTATGTAAAAGCGGGACACAATGAACTTGAAGTGAGCATCACAAACACGTGGGTTAATCGTTTAATAGGTGATGAAGCGCTTCCAGACACCAGCGGCTATTCAATGACGGGAGATACGGTTCCGTGGATTACTGAAAATACTCCCCCTCCGCCTAGTGAACGCGTTACTTTTACAGGGTATAACTTTTTTGAAAAGCAGCCTAAGAATCTTCAGCCCTCAGGGCTTATAGGCCCTGTGACCCTCTACACCATTCAAAAAGCAAGTAGACCAGAGCATGATTAGATTTATTTTTAAGTCTGCTAATCTGCTCTTGGTAACTCTAGCTTTGGGAACACCTCTGCTAGCTTGTGCACACAAAACCCAGACTGAAACAAAGTCGATTCACATACCCGATGCGCCCATGCCTGAAGAGTTCTACGATGCTGATGCCAAGGAGTTAGCTCAGAATTTTATGAGCCCTCCTGATGCAGTTAAGCCATGGGTATATTGGTATTGGGTAAATGATCACATAACCAAAAGTGGTATTGAAAACGACTTAGCCGCGATGCAAAAAGCGGGAATTGGTACTGCGTTAATCGGCATTATCCATCTAAATCCAAGCAATGGAAAATATGGAAAAACCAGAGCATTGAGCGATGTGTGGTGGGAGCATCTTTATTTCGCTATCGAAAAAGCCGCTGAGTACAATATTGATGTTGGGATCTTTAATTCACCGGGCTGGAGTCAGTCTGGAGGGCCTTGGGTAGCCCCCGAAAAATCGATGCGTTATCTAGACAGCAACGAATATCAGTTTAGTGACATAAGTAACAAACCGCTTGAGTTAACTACTCCTGAAGGGTTTCACCAGACAGTAAGTTTAATAGCATTTAAGACGCCACAAGCTGAACTCATGTCGCACAAGGGAAAGGGTTTTCTAGCAACAGCGGCGACTTTATCTTCAGAAGAGAGAAGTATACCTACTGATGTATCAGTGCTTGTTGATGATGATTTGAGTTCATCCTGGTCATTTCCCCAACATGCGCTAGACAAGTACAGCAGACTGCAAATAGATATAAGTCATGAAAAACGTCAGGTTGTAACGTCGCTTTTAATTTATCCAGAACACGCCTTTTCAGCTGAAGTTGACTTACAGTACATGAATAGAAACGGCGAATTCGAGACACTCTCGACGTTCTCGATGCAGCGACCACCATCCAGGCCGGAGCTTGGACCTGAACACGATGCGCCAATAGCTGTTTCTTTTGCAGAAGTAGAATCAACAGAGTTTCGGATTTTAATTAGTAATATAAAGCGCGGAAGAGGCCCTGCTGAGCTGTCTCCGGGTTTGAAAGAGATAAAGCTAAGCGGTCAGTATACGTTAGAACGCTTTGTTGAAAAAAAGCTAGCTAAGGTTCATCCAACGCCTCAGCCCAAACATGATAGCTATGTATGGGAAAAGCCGGTGCCTAATCAGAATGCAGAATTGACCATTAAAGCCGGTGACGTAATTGACGTTACAAAGCTCTTTGACGGTAAAAAGCTTAACTGGGAGGCGCCCGAGGGTAATTGGACAATTGTTCACTACTTTATGCGTCCCACGGGGGCGACAAACGGACCTTCGAGTCATTCAGCAAGAGGCCCTGAAGTAGACAAGCTCAATAAGCAACTTGCGCAGCACCATTTCGATGCTTACGTTGGAAAAATACTAAGTGCTTTGCCACCCGAAAAGCGAATTGCGCTCAAGTATGTCGTGGTTGATAGTTACGAAAAAGGGGCGCAAAACTGGACAGATGATTTCAAGCATCAGTTTAAGCATCAATATGGCTACGATCCAACCCCGTTTTTACCTGTTTACACTGGAAGAATTGTTAACAGCGCTGATCAGAGCGAGAGATTTTTATGGGATGTCAGACGCTTAGTTGCTGATAAGGTGGCGCATGCTTATGCTGCGGGCTTGAGAGAACGGGCGCACGAGCATGGCTTGAAATTATGGCTGGAGAATTATGGACACTGGGGTTTTCCCGGCGAATTCCTGCAATACGGTGGGCAAGCCGATATTGTGAGTGGCGAGTTTTGGGCTTCTGGCAATCTGGGCGCTATAGAACTTAAAGCCGCTTCGTCAGCCGCTCACATTTACGGGCATAGAACGGTCATGTCTGAGTCCTTTACCTCTGGAAGAAGTGAATCGTTTAAAAACCACCCATGGAGTTTTAAAAAACGAGGCGATTGGTCGTTTGTCGAAGGTGTAAACCACACGCTTTTGCATGTCTACATTCAGCAAGCATACGAGGATAAAAGACCGGGCGTGAACGCATGGTTTGGTTCGGAATTTAATCGAAACAATACTTGGTTTAGCTACATGGGAAGCTGGCTAGACTATGTTAAACGTTCAAATTATATGTTGCAGCAAGGCCAGTATGTTGCAGATATCCTGTATTTTATTGGTGAAGATGCACCGAAAATGACTGGTGCCATTGGGCCAGAAGTTCCATCCGGTTATAGCTATGATTTCATCAACGCTGAAATTATTCTAAACAAGCTCAGCGTTGAAAATGGCCAGTTCGAGTTACCTAACGGTAGTGTTTATAAGCTGCTAGTACTTCCTGACGTAAGCACTATACGCCCTGAGTTGTTGAAGAAAATTTCAGAGCTCGTTAAAGCTGGAGGCAGCATATACGGACCTAAACCCAGCAGTTCACCAAGTCTAGAGAGTTTTCCGCATGCTGATACTGAAGTGCAGCACTATTCAAATCTATTGTGGCAGGATATAAACGGCGTAGATATCACGCACAGACAATATGGTTTGGGTAATGTCTTCTACCAAAATTCTCAGCAGACTGAATTTAAGCAAATCTTAGCAAAGATAGGTTCTCCGCCAGATGTGGGGAATTTACCCGATACCGTGATTTGGAGCCATCGACGTAGTAAAACCCACGATATTTACTTTGTGGCGAATCAATCGGACGAGCCACAAAAGATTTCTCCAAGTTTCCGCTTGCATAACCCAAATGTGACCCCTCAACTATGGGATCCAATAACGGGTGAAATTGTGAAGATTGCACGGTACACATCCGGGGAGCATAAAATAACAGTACCCTTGTTCCTTCAGGGGCTAGGTTCAGCGTTTATCGTTTTTGAAAAAGAAAAAAGTACAGAGCGCCAGAGCAGTATCAACAATAAAAATGTAAGCAGCGTTCAGTCAAAAATCTCTTTTGACATGGATGACAGTGTTCCAGCATCTGTATGGGTAGACAGCACTATCGACGCCGATGGCGCGCTTATTTTTACATCGCCTAAAAACGGCAAATACGAAGTAACACTTTCAGATGGCTCAGTCAAAGACGTGTCAATAAGCTCGATACCCTCTGCTTTAGTGGTCAAAGGCCCATGGAATGTGTATTTTGAAGATGAGCGAGATGTTGATACATCGCTAGTGCTAGAGCGCTTAACCTCGCTGACAGAACTCTCACCAACTGCGCTACAGCATTATTCTGGTGAAGTTATCTATCAAACTACGATAACCATGAATAGCGAACAATTGCATGAAGATTTACGTTGGTTTATCGATTTGGGCGAGGTAGGGGTAATAGCGCGGTTGTTCGTTAATGGCCAAAGTTTCGCAGAGCTATGGAGTAGGCCTCTCACCACCGATATTACCAAAGCGCTGCGTGTAGGCGACAACGAAATAAAAGTCGAGGTTGCAACAACCTGGTTAAACAGGCTTGTAGGTGACTTAACGTTTCCCGAGGCGTTCCCTGACTCAATTAAACCTAAAGCATTCAATACCCAAATCACATTTGAAACCCGGTTAACCGAGACAACAGAGCTTCAGCGCTCAGGGTTAATTGGACCAGTGCTGCTAAAACCAATAAAGAGGGTCAAGCTGTAAAATGAGAATAGCTAGTTTTATATGCATCATAAGTATCTTACTTTTTCTTCAAGGGTGTCTTTCTACGCGTGAGGATAAATCAGCCCCTAGCCAAACTATGTTTTTAGAAAAAGAAGTGAAAATCACCGATAGCGCCTTATTTTTTGACGGCAAAAAAATGGGCAACGTGCACCGATCTTTGGAGACAGAGAACAATCGAGACGGAGGATATAACTACCAGTATGGCTCGGCGATATCCCCACATGGCGATGCCATCAAAACATATAAGCACTACGTCTTTATGACGTGGTACAAAGGCGGAAAGTACAACCGGCACATGATGTTATCGCGCCTAAACCTTAAAAATGGTCAACTCAAGCATATAGAGTTTCCTCATAGGCACACAGGTCTGGTCGGTCGGTGGTGGATTGGTGAAACACACAACACCATTGCTGTTGGAATAAGTCCTAGAGATGAGTCTATTCATTTAGTGTTTGATGTGCATGCTTATAGCAAGCACTCAGATACAGGCGGTAACGGTAGTTTTGAGAAAGACTATTTTCGATACTCATACAGTGTGCCAGGCGCAGCATCTGTGCAAGACGATGCGTTCAGTCTTGACCTATTTGTAAAGGACTCGAGTGTTCATAGTGAAGGTGATAGTGACTATAACCACATATCGATGACGGGAGAAGAAGACCACGCTGCATTCTCCAAACTTACTTACCCAAAGTTTTTTCAAAATGGTCAAGGTGACTTGTTTTTCTATATCAGGCAGGGGACTTCGCATGACGGGAAAGGTATTTTCAATCGATACATAGGTAATGGTATTTGGTCACCGTTTAAGAGCATAAACAAGCTTAACGTCAAAGAGGATGGATTACCCTACACGTGGAGCAACTACGGAAACATGAAGTTTGCTAATAATACGTTAGGGTTTGCCTTTCAACGACGACTAAATAATAAGGAAGACAAGTTTCGCTATCAAAATGGCGTCTACTTTATGTATTCAGACAATCCACTGGGTTTATCTGACTGGAAAAATTACAAAGGCGAACCCATTCAACTTCCATTAATTGATGCATCTCCCGCTTTAGTTGTTGAAACCGGAGATTGGGTTAAAACACAGAAAAAAGACAGCGTACACATTGTGGGTGGTTTCGATTGGACCATCACAGATAAAGGAGACGTTCACATCATTAGCCGCGTTCAAGACAAAGAAAATAAAACTGTAGTCAATCTTCATCATTATAAGCCAGTTGGTTCCAAAGAATTTATTACGTCTGAAGATTTTGTTGGCGCCAACAATATTTACACGTCAGGAGACAACATTTACATCATTGGCTTGGAAAACGGACAGCCCTTCATTGAACAGGCTAAAGGCGGAACGAATGGTTTTACGAGGGTGTATAGCGGTATTAAGCGTTCAGCTAAATTTTCAAAAGGCGTCGTTTATATATCAGAAGGTAAGTTGTTTTACTATCTTCTCGCCGAGGGAAGTGGTGATAAACGCACCACCTATCTTCAGGTGATAAATCTGCAGTAACACAAAGCCCCTGATGATGCTAATAAAATTGCGAATGATCCGAATTACTCAGATGTTAAGAGTAAGCTATATAAATTACTAACAACGTCTATGAGAGAACTCGAGTGCCAAACTAAGTAAAAATAATACTAGTGTCCGTGACGCGAAAACAGCCTAAAGCTCGCACAAACCTTGTATTGAGGAAAGGTTGGTATCGATAGAAAATCTATACAATCGAAATGTATTTTATATAGAGCGCTAAGCGCAATATAGTAGGTCGAGCAACATCGATTTGTATCTTGGGCAAATGAAAGTGGCTCTAGTTGTAGAAAAGCGTAACAAAACAACTAAAAAGATTGTTTTGTTACGTGAATCAGTCTCAACTTGATCTGCCAGATTCAAATGATTGAACTCAAGTCCAATAGCTGCCGTTCAAATATTAATATTTAAACGGCAGAAACGCGCGTATTCCGGTCGTTTAGGGTTATCTATTACGCATTAGATAGATTGAAAGTATCTCGAATTCACAAAATTAGCCGTAAAAGATTCAGCCGTTTTCCTTCCCGAAACTAGCTGTTGAAAACTGCTTGTTTACAGAGCATTGGATGCAAAAATACCTCTTGCATCGAATAGTACTTTTTTGTTTTATCTCTAGAGGTTGCTGAGTGTGAGTCAATGCTGCCAACAGAAACTAAATAACTATCAATCTAAATGTTTCACTTTTAGTTTTATATTGCGTTGACTAAGAAGCTTAGCTTTTTATGGTTCTTTGCCTAAGTGGTATATAGAAGCAGTACGTCGAATATCCCGTACAATCGATAAATGCAATTGGGCTTTCGAAAATAGTAAGTTGATTAATTGCATTTACTTTATGGGCAAGTACACTAAATTGTACGACTACAGATGTTTGAAGGATTGTGCGGTTAATGGATAGCTACAGTGAGGGTTCGATTGAACAAGAGAATGCAGCTCTAAAGCTTGAGTTATCTAGCCTGAAACGTGAACGAGATAAGTACAAAACGCTTTTTGACACTTCAGCTGACGCACTTTCAATCATAGACTTAGCTACTGGAAAGTTTATTGAGTGCAATGCTTCCGCACTTGCGATGCATGGTGTTGATAGTGAGCAAGACTTTTTAGCGGTCAGTCCTGCCGATTTATCACCTGAATTTCAGCCATGTGGAACGCGCTCTACTGAGCTTGCCAATACCTACATTTCCAAAACGGTCACAGAAGGCCCCCAGTTGTTTCGTTGGGTGCACTCAAAGCTAGATGGGGCAACGTTTCAATGTTTAGTATCACTTAGCGCGTTTGAAGTGCCGGGAACCACACTTGTATTAGCAATAGGTCGCGATATTTCAGATATCATTCAATCGAAAGAAGCAGTGGCGAAAGCAAATATCGAAATAGAAAAATATGAGTCCGCTATTCAACTCCAGAAAGAAAGGTTTAGAGCGTTTGTAGAGCAGGCTCCTGTTGGAATTGCAATTAACCGACTTACTGATGGCGCATTTTTGTCAGTCAACAGGGAGTTTACTGAGTTTTCTGGGTACAGACTAGATGAAATAAACAAGCTCAGTTATTGGGAGCTGACGCCATCGAAATACGAAAAAGAGGAGGCGAAACAACTTTCACTTTTAGATTCTATTGGCCGCTATGGGCCTTACAAAAAAGAATATATTCATAAAGATGGACATTGCTATCCCGTATTACTCTCTGGCGTAAAAATCATAGACGAAAAAGGTGTCCCCCTAATTTGGTCTGTTATTCAAGATATCACTGAACAGGAGGAGGCAGAACAGGCACTCCGTGAGGCCAAAGTGCAAGCTGACAATGCTAATAAAGCCAAAAGTATCTTTCTGTCTAACATGAGCCACGAAATAAGAACGCCAATGAATGGCGTACTTGGTATGCTTCAGATATTAGAACGAGAGCCACTTTCTGATAGGCCTAAAAAACTCGTTTCAACAGCAGTTTACTCAGCCAAAACATTACTACGCATTTTGAACGATATTTTAGATTACACAAAAATTGAATCCCATTCGCTAAGTCTAGAATCAACAGAGTTTTCTATCGAAAAGACAATCGAATCAATTTTGTCGAATGAACTTCCTAATGCTTTTGAGAAAGGTATCAAGGTGAGTGTTGATTATCAATCCACGATGCCAATCTATTGGTTTGGTGATGCTGTTCGTGTTCGCCAAATTTTTATGAACCTTACCTCCAACGCAATTAAGTTTACAAGACAAGGTAGTGTAGATATTCAGTTGAAAGCAGAGCAGCGCAAAGGAAAGCACGGACTTGTCTTCACTATTGTCGACTCTGGTATTGGTATGGGTAAGCGTGCATTAGCCACCTTATTTGACCGGTTCACGCAAGCGGACATTTCTACAACTAGGGAGTTTGGAGGTACCGGGCTGGGTATGTCAATAACTCACGAATTAGTGGAATTGATGGGGGGCCGCATCAATGTTGTAAGCGAAGAGAATAAGGGAACAAAGTTTGTGGTATCTCTCCCCCTTCTTCCTTCTACTAACACTCTCGATTCAACCCCAGAATCATCAGGACAGGTAGCGCCAAACTTGAGTGGCCGCACTATTTTGATCGCTGAAGATAACGAGATAAACCAAGAAGTAGTTAAGTCGATACTGGCAGACACGAACGCCACACTGCTTGTCGTATCAAACGGCCAATTCGCTGTAGAAGCGTACGAACAGTATCAACCTGATATCGTCTTTATGGACATAAATATGCCTATTATGGATGGCAAAAAGGCCTGTCAATTTATAAAGCAGCGTTATGGACGCGCGCGCATTATTGCACTAACCGCCAATGTTATGGAGCAGGACGTGCAGGACTACCAAAAAATAGGCTTCGAAGGTCACTTAGGAAAACCTATTGAGGTTTGTGCCCTTTATTCTCTTTTAGAGAATTGTTTTCCATAACGCCCTTTTATCTTTCTGTTTTAGACAATTCATTAATCACTGCTAACGAGTTACATCCTGCAACGATCCCCGTTGGGTTTGGTGAGCTCAAAAAAACGCTCACCGAAAATCGTAAGCAACTAGCCAAAAGTATAGGGTGTGCTACGCTTGTCGCGCTGCAAGGCAGTAAAGATGCCTTTATGGCCCGCATTGTTGATGTGCGGGCTTTTTTTAAAAAAGCTTTTTGACTATGCACTCTTTTATTGCGCTCCTACGGAGTAACGTAAACCTAAAGTGCTTAGCTGTAAATCGTCATGGTCTAAGTTTGCGACTTCCAATTTAATCCAAAATTGCAATATTAATAGAATCAGAGCTCGACAATACTTTTGTCTAATAGATGTAAATCTTGTAATACTGCTAATTTAATTGAACAAAGCATTCACGGCGTTAGGTTTTATTTACTATTTCTAGGGCTGCGTTGATGGGCACGATGAAACGTTTTTAGGGATATAGCGCATGTCGTCAAATTGCAATAATAGAGCAATGATTCTTGCCGTCGATGACGAAGCTATTCAGCTTGAGGTTATCAAAGGTGCGCTGAATGCCCATTATCAGGTCATAACGACCACTTCACCTCAACAAGCCTTAGTATTGGCAGAGCAATATACGCCTGACATTGTTTTGCTAGATATCGATATGCCAGAAATCAACGGATTTGATTTATGTAGATTGCTCCAAAAAATCCCCGCATTACTTTCGACGAGTTTTGTTTTTATAACCTCTCACCATGATGCTGAGATAGAAGTAGAAGCACTTGAACTCGGTGCGGTAGACTTCATTACCAAGCCCATCCACACCAATGTGTGCCTAATGCGCATTAAGAACCAAATGGTCATAAGGCAACAAGCTGAATCGGTCAAAGAAGCGCTAAATCAAACCCATGCTGAGAAAACACACTTACAAACAATATTACGCTCAATTGGTGATGGCGTTGTTGCCACTGATATAAATAAAAAAATAACGTTCATTAATCCAGTTGCCCAGCGACTTACCGGCTTTCTCGCCTCTGAGGCGATAGGTAATGCAATAACAGATATTCTTAAATTAAATTATTCGAGTAACTCGTCTACGGCCCTTGCACCATTAGATATCGCTATGTCTCAAAAGCGCGTGATTACGATGTCTCTCGATATCGAACTTTGCAGTCGCTCGGGTAAACAATATCAAATTGAGCTGACCGCGAGTCCGCTATTTGACATTGAGAATGTTAACCTCATTGGTGGGGTGCTAGCGTTTCAAAATATTAGTGATGTCGTCGCCATGGCAAATCAGATGACTCATCTTGCAAACCATGACCATCTGACAGGGCTCCCAAATCGAGTCTCCCTTAATAATCAATTGAAGCAAGAAGTTGCGCGCGCTCGGCATACTAACCACCTTGTGGCAGTACTTATGTTTGATATTGACAACTTCAAATACCTTAACGACACCATCGGACATAACAAAGGTGACGAGGTTATTAAGACGGTCGCTAACCGTTTACAAATGGTATGTAATGACACCACTATAATCTCGCGTGTTGGAGGTGACGAATTTGTTGTACTCCTAGTTGATTGTGCAGGTCACGACCAAATCAATAAAATCGCCTCTCAAATATTTGAAGAGATAAGCAAACCTTTCGATGTATTAGAAGAGCGCTATCGCTTAACAATGAGTATGGGAATTAGTATTTATCCTAGCGACGCTAATACAGCAGACGACCTAATACGACATGCGGATACCGCTATGTTCAAGGTGAAAAGTGAAGGGCGCAATGCGCATGCCTTTTATAACGAAACCCTTTCTGATGAGCTTAGAGAGCGCGTCAATATTGAAAAGCTTCTTCATCAGCGCCTAGATGAAAACGCATTAATCATTCACTATCAACCTAAATACTCATTAACAACAGGTGCTATCAGCGGCGTTGAGGCACTTGTTCGAATGTTAGGGCATGAAGAACAGTTGATACCGCCAGATCAATTTATTTCAGTTGCTGAAAAATCAAACTTGATACAATTATTAGGCGAGCAAGTACTCACGAAGAGTTGTTTGCAAGTGAAAAAGTGGTTAGATGGCGGCGTGAAAATGGGTGTTGCCGTTAATATCGGCGCATCTCAATTCAATGCGCCGGGCTTTGTAGCGCTGATTGCGAACACCCTTCAAAAATGCGACATACCCCCTCATTTACTCGAACTTGAAATTACAGAGTCAGCGCTCTTACAGAACGTAGTTAATGCAAACAAAACGATTTCTGCACTTCAGTCACTGGGCGTTACAGTGGCGTTAGATGACTTCGGCACTGGTTACTCGAGCTTGTCCTACTTAAGAAGTTTCAATTTTGATTTGTTGAAAATTGACAAAGCGTTTATAAGAGACATTTGCGAAAACAAGCAAGCATTTAGCATTTTTACGGCAATCAAAAACATGGCAAAGTCGCTTAACTTACGATTAGTGTGCGAAGGAATTGAAACAATACAACAACAGCAAATGCTTAAAGCGTTAAAGTGTGAACAAGGGCAGGGTTACTTGTTTTGTAGACCGCTCCCACCAGTCGACCTCGAAGCTAGCTTTCCTGAAGTGTTTAGCTCATAGTATGTGAAAAGCCGCTCGCTATTTCAACAATTCCCAACGGTAGCCGTATGATAAAAACATTGATTTCGCAACATGCTGCATTTGATGAAAGCGATATGAAACGGTGTCGCGTTCTGATTGTGGATGATGATGAAATAAGTGCTCTAGTAGTGTCGACCATGCTAGCAAAAACAGCAATCACCGAATTTTTGTGCAAGAGTACCCTTGTACTGGAGAAGTGTGTTTCGATGCAGCCGGACCTAATTCTTCTTGACGTGAATATGCCAGTGAAAAATGGTCTGGAAGTCTGCAAAGAGCTTAAAGCCTCACCTGCCACGGAAGACATTCCCGTTATGTTCATGACCGGAAACGTAGAGCACAGCGCTCAGGAAGCGTGTTGGAAAGCAGGCGCAACAGACTTTATTGTTAAACCAATACTTGCCATGACGTTGGTGCACCGTGTTAGAAATATTCTGATGAACGGTCTAAGGATGAAGTTTTTAAGCCAAGTGTCATTTCGCGATCAACTTACAGGCTTATGTAACCGTCATTATCTAAATACCGAAGTCAACGCTGCATTAAAAAGCGCCGCTAGAAGTGGCAAGCCTTTTAGCGTAATTGTTATAGATATCGATCTTTTTAAGAGCTATAACGACACCTATGGCCATTTAGCAGGCGATACTTGCTTAGTAGCCGTAGCTAAAGCGATAAAAAGTTCAGTGCAACGTCCGAGTGATATCGTGATCCGATTTGGTGGAGAAGAATTTGTTGTCGCCTTGCCAGATACTGACGTCCGTGGAGTAAAACTTGTTGCAAGCCGTATCTTAGAAAACGTTGAAGCACTGCACATAGAAAATCTAAGCAGCCCAGGCAAAAGAGTGACGGTTAGTGCCGGTTACGCTGGAGTCAGTACAAGGCAATTAACTACTCTAGACAGTATTATTAACCAAGCTGATTTAGCATTATTCGAAGCCAAACAAGCTGGTAGAAATACATTGAGAGGCTTTGACGACTATAGTTTGCATCTAGATGAATAAATACATCTGAACCAATGCTCAGAATCCTTTCGATTAGCATAGCAAAACTCTTGCCGCCTTTAAGATGTACCGCTTTTTTTTAAAAACCATACAAAAAGTGAAGAATTCGGGCTTGTCGGATTAATTTAACTGGGCTCAACTTTATTAGTGACGATGCCTAAGAATGATGAATATCATTTTTGCAACTCTTGCGAACGAAGCAGAAGTAGCTAGTCAATAATCTGTTCATTCGCAACTTGTCTGAAACGGACCAGCGCATTGGTTGTGGTCAAGGTCCGCTTAAGGCTCAAAGCGGCTATTAAATTCGTGATGAACCAACGACAGCAATACGTACAGGCTGTGTGAAAACTATTGATCACCTTTTGGTCTAAGTACTTACTTAATATGAGCAATCGGTCTTAAGTATCGATCCTCAATTAAGGTGATAATC
>NZ_BLIJ01000063.1:0-11111 GCF_009811475.1 Alteromonas sp. KUL150 | reverse complement strand
CACCTGACTTTAAGACCATTGCTGATTTCAGAAAGGATAACAGTAGAGCTATTCAGCAAGTCTGCAAGCAATTTGTGTTGATATGCCGTGAACTAAATATGTTCACCGATGCTATCGTGGCTGTTGATGGCACTAAATTCAAAGCCTGCAATAACATTGCTAAGAACTACTCTCGCGGTTTGATTAAGTCGTGTATTGAAATCACAGAAAAAGACATCGCAAATTACCTGATGGAGCTGGACAGAGCTGATCGGCAATCTCGAACTGCCGACACAGAAAAATTAAAAGGTAAGCTGGAGAAGCTTCAATCACGTTTTGAGAGTGAGAAAGCACTTTCTGAAAAGTACCCGTTTAACACGCGTTCAATTAGCCTTAAATACATCTGACACGGTGGGGAGTACATAGCGTTAATATTTCTCATACTCGTAGGAGGCTGAATCCAGTCGAATTCTTTTTTTACCTGCAGCAGTAAACCGCTGCCGATAACAATCACAACAGGGATAAAAATGACTAAAGACAACCACAAATGCAGGCTACGGCTTAATCTTCGCAACGTAGAGGACATGTAATACTACCTTAAATAACCGCAACTACTGTAAGGCAAGTTTTAGTAAAAATGCTAGTCGGTAAAGCGCGGTAAATCGTCGTTCTAGTTCATTTGCACTAAGGTATTGCTGGGTGGTTGAAATGCAGACGAGTATCACAAGTGAGTGAGACCACTGACGCTGTAACGGTAAGCGTCCCTATATGCTGCCATAACGCGCTATCAACGCCAGCCTCATTTTCATTAGCCGCGTGTATTTCCCATTTGATTTCATGGTTTGGGTAATGAAAAACATTGAGCTCTTCTCGAAAATCGTCTTTATCGACATACACCGTGTCTGGTGAGGGGATGAGTTTTAGCCAGCGGGGCGCATAAAAAGAGCGCTTTTCAGCCTTTTGAGTGTTTACTGGTGCATTGCGCACATCCACTTTTCCTATGTGTGAAACCGGTCTAAACCTCGCGTTAGCCCTATCTTTACTGAACACTTGATCGGCTTGTTCTAAGTCGCTTTCCAAACGGTAAGCTGTCAGCAATTGACTAAATGGCGGTAACTCACCCAGTGCAGGTTCATTTGTCATGGCTAAACGCAAAACTTGCTTTGTTTTTGTGCCCCCCAGAGAGTGCATAACAAAGAGGTTCTCTGTCGATATGCCATCTGCATGCGAGCCTGGAAACAGCTTTATTGCCATGCCAAAGGCTCTTTTATCTTTTTGCTTTGTGCCGCTTAAGCTAACAGAAGCACGCACAATAACCGGTATATTGGTGCTACTGGCGTAAAGCCCAGAATAAGGACTATCGTTTGCTATACGCCAAATCCCCGCAAAACAAATACCGTTGGCTTGTAGCAGTTTTTGTTTGGTTTCTAATTCAACAAAATCAGCGTTACTCGACAGCGTGCGCTTTGCATGTTTTAAAAGGATATTTTCTCTGCCTTTGTCAAAGAGATCGCGACTTACTTCATACTGTGGAGGAAAAGGGTAGGGGTCTGAAAATACTTCTCGCACTACGTGATCATAATAACGCTCTGGCGCGTCTTTAGACTGGCTATTTTCCAGCGCGCTACAGTGAAAATTCGTAATTAGCAGCGTAAAAAAACACCAAGCAGTGAAAGAATTTCTCATAGTAAAAGGTCTTTTTGATTATGTTGCAGTTTTTAAAGGCGCTTCGTCATGGCGTGTTCACCAGTTAAAACAAGAGAACAACAACTGGCTCATACCAGACAACGCATGGGTGAACATTTCACTCCTAATCAGTTACTTGGGCGCACACATACAATAGGGTGCGTCGCTGTAGAAATCACACAAAAGTGTAATCTAGATTGCACCTTATGCTATTTGTCTGAGCATTCGCAAGCGGTTCGTGATATTCCCATTCAGGAAGTTTTTCAACGGCTGGACAATATCCTTTTGCACTACGGGCCTGGTACTAGTGTGCAAATTACTGGTGGCGACCCTACGTTGCGCAAGCACAGCGAGCTCATAGATATTGTGGCGTATGCTAACAAGCTTGGTTTGCATACGGCGCTATTTACCAACGGTATTGAAGCCTCTCGAGCGCTGTTAAAAAAACTCGCCAAAGCAGGGCTCAATGACGTTGCATTTCATGTCGACACCACGCAAGAGCGAAAGGGGTATGACGACGAACGCTCACTTAATGCCATAAGAGAAGAATACATTGCCCGCGCGAAAGGGTTGGGCTTAATGGTCATTTTTAATACCACAGTTCACAACGGCAACTTTGCAGAATTACCCATGCTGGTGGACTTCTTCGTTAGACACGCTGACACGGTGAGTTTTGCTTCACTTCAGTTGCAGGCTGAAACTGGGCGAGGAGAGTGGGGGGCTAGAAACGATGTGGTAGACCCTTTAACGGTTAAAGGCGCAATTGAAAGTGCAATTAATAAGTCTCTACCTTGGGAAAAGGTACGCATTGGTCACAGTGATTGTCATAGTTATATGCCCACGTTAGTCTCAAACAACACGGTGTATTCTGTGGTTGATGATGCTGCATTGTTCGCCCAATTTATAGAAGACTTTAAGCATATTCAAACGACTCGACAGGATGGAACGTGGCGCATCATTGCAGACTATACCAAGGCATTGCTGGCGCAACCGCGGTGGATTGGTCGCCTTACAGAAGCTGCGTGTAAAAAACTATTTGAAATGCGTTCTAGCCTCATACGTAGTGCGGGCAAAGTGCATAAATTGTCTTTTTTTGTTCAAAATTTTATGGATGCCAATGGGCTGGTTAAGGAACGCGTTGATGCCTGTTCTTTTATGGTTATGACCGCAGATGGACCTGTATCAATGTGTCAGCATAATGCACAACGTGACGACTACATTTTAAAGCCGCTTTCCTATACTAATGCAAGAGGACAGGTTAAGCAGTACGAACCGTTGAGCGAACGTTACAAAGGCGAGCGTTATAACGGTGAAAACATTATTCCGATAACTGTTCTCAGTGGCGATTCGCCAACAGCTATGTCGAAAGACACCAATGAGAGCACGCAGCAAACACATTTTACCGGGGAAAAAGCCCTATGATTAAACCTTACGAAACATCGTCATGGTCTAAAGTCGCCTTCAAAGTATCGACATCATTTTTACTTTTCTTGTCTCTCACACTGGTTTACTTGCTTCCGGCATCAAACGTTAGTGTTGCCGCTTCAAATGATACTGCTTTGCAAATGAAGCAAGACTATCAAAAAGCACTAGAGGACTGGGCGTATGTGCTTAAAACCTATGTAGATGACCAAGGGCGTACAAACTTTAAAGCGTTATCAAAGGACATGGCAAAGCTTGAAAATGTCGTTTCGTCTATTGGCGCGGTGAGCCCGAGCAAAACGCCTTCATTGTTTCCTACACCTGAAGCTGTGCTGGCTTATCATATCAATAGCTACAATGCATTGGCCATGTACGGGGTTATTGAACGAGATATACCGGATGGCTTTACCAGCTTTTTTTCCCGGGCTAGCTTCTTTAAGTTTCGCGATGTTGTTATTGGTGGCGACGAGACGAATTTATACGACTACGAGAATGACGTGATTCGACCGCTTAATGAGCCTCGTGTTCACTTTGCGCTTAACTGCATGGTAAAAGACTGTCCAAGGTTACCCCAAGAGCCGTTTTATGCCGATAATCTAAATGAGGTGCTTGAAAGTTTAACGGTGGAGTTCTTTGCTAAACCTAAGCATTTTTATTTAGATAATAAAGCAAAACGTGCCTATATTTCTGAAATACTCGACTTCTACACAGAAGACTTTGTCGACTCTGGCAAAGCGCGAGATTTACCGCAGTACATTAATCGATACCTTACAACGCCTATACCGAGCGACTATAAAGTACGCTTTATTGACTATGACTGGCATATTAACTCAACAGACACGATAAATGCGTATAATTCTGAAATAGAGGGTGAAGGTGGCAATAAAAGAGAAGAAAAGGCAATAACGCTTTACAGCTCAACGTCGCCAACGACGGTACTAGAAATCTACACCTCACAAGGTTGCAGCAGCTGCCCGCCTGCTGAAAAATGGCTGTCGACAATGGTAGATAGTACCTCTCTGTGGCAGTCGCTCGTGCCTATTAACTTTCACGTGGACTACTGGGATTACTTGGGTTGGAAAGACCCGTTTGCTAACAGGGCGTTTAGTGTAAGACAGCGCGATTACAAACGCGTGGGAAAATCAAAAACCGTAGGTACACCAGGCTTTGCGCTTAATGGCAAAGGATGGAATGGATGGTTTCGAGGTCAACCAATACCTCAAAGCGTACCTATGTTAGCAGGATACTTGGAGGCTGAGGTAGGAAACAGTCAGATAGACACTCAGTATGTTAAATCGCAAGATGGCTTTGAAGAGAGTGACTTAGTCGCGCACGCGGCGTTACTCGGGTTTGGTATTAAGACCTCAGTAAAGCGCGGCGAGAATGCAAACAGGGTGTTAAGCCATGACTTTGTGGTTATTGATTATGTCAAAGCACCTATGGGGGAATTAGAGGGAAAGCACGGTGCATCACTTCCTATTCCTGAAAATGACGATGTTGAAACCACGAGAAGAGCGTTAGTGCTGTGGGTGTCGACGCGACAAGACCCAACGCCATTGCAAGTCGTGGCCGACTGGTATTAAGCATTGCTAAAGATCATTGCTTGCATAACTGACGCGATCATTATCAATAAAATTTTGTCATATTTGGACAAGCACAATTTACCGGAAGCGAGCAATAATCCCCGTACGCCGCCACTTCGTGCGCCACCAAGCATTGACGCATTCAGCGATTATACCATTCAACGTGACTTCGACTTTGGTGCATGAACCACAAAAACCTACCATTACTTAAACACGCAAATTGTTGGGGTGAGGGCTTTCACATATCTTATTGCAGATTTCAGTACCAAAGACCAGTTAACTTGCCTGTCTTGATGACAACTACTTCACTGATTTCTGAAAAGTACCCGTTTAACACACGTTCAACAACACGCGTTCAACTAGCCTTAAATACATCTGACACGGTGGGTAGTACATAGCGTTAATATTTCTTATACTCGAACGGCCTTAGCTATGGCGCGCCAACTGAAGCTGAAATTTTAATGGCTGAGAAAGTAAAAGCGCTTGTACCATCAATTGAAAAAGTACGCATGGTTAGCTCAGGTACCGAAGCAACTATGAGCGCAATTCGCCTAGCGCGTGGTTTTACTAATCGTGACAAAATTCTTAAATTTGAAGGCTGTTACCACGGCCATGCCAACTCACTTTTAGTTAAAGCGGGCTCAGGTGCATTAACTATGGGCGTGTCTAATTCACCAGGTATTCCTGAAGACCTTGCTAAACACACATTAACAGTATCGTTTAATAACATTGAAGAAGTGAAGGTTATTTTTGAAAAATACGCTGACGAAATTGCCTGTATTATCGTTGAACCAGTAGCGGGTAACATGAACTGTATTCCACTTGTTGAAGGCTTTTTAGAGGGCCTGCGCGCAGTATGTGATGAATACAAATCGGTGCTTATTTTTGACCAAGTAATGACCGTTTTTCGTGTGGCTCTTGGTGGTGCACAAGCGTATTACAACATAAAACCTAACCTAACATGTTTAGCTAAAGTAATAGGCGGCGGCATGCCGGTAGGCGCATTTGGCGGCAAAACTGAAATTATGGATTACATTGCTCCTGTTGGCCCAGTATATCAAGCCGGAACACTGTCTGGTAATCCAATAGCTATGGCTGCAGCAGAGCGCTGTTTCGCAAAACTTTAATCGCAAGCATTGCCTAAACGGGGTTTATATACCTACTTTTAAAACAGGCAATCAATACTAAAGATTGAAAAAGCCCTTTAAGGGCTTTTCAGATTGATGATAAACCCCTCTTTTTTCGGAGGGGTTTATTTTTTTGAGCAGCCGAAGGCTGCGATCGGGATATTTTTTAATGAGGCGTATTTGTTTGAGTGTTGAGTTCTTAGAGGGCAATAAGCGAGTTATTTACTGGATTAACTGGTATTCGAACGAGATTTGAGTGTATTTAGGCTTATGCAGCCTTGGCTAAGGCCATTTTCTTCATGTTTTGGCATGCAGCGGCGAGCAGACACTGCATCGAGACCTTACTTATTCCGCGATAGCGGCAGTATCGATGTCCATAATGTTGTTTTGCGTCAGCGAAGCTTAGTTCTACTGTTTCAGCTCGCGTTCGATATTGCTTCTTACCCCACTCACTTAACCTGACTTCATTCGCGTTCTCAATACTCTTTTGCCAGACATGGCGAGTAATGACTTTGGCATGATTCTTACTGTTTGTGCATTGCGTGCGAACGGGGCAGTTTATGCTTTGCTTTGCATCAGAATGGTACTGTCGGTAGCCTTCGCGATTAGTGGTGTTGTAAGCAATAATCTGGCCTTGGGGGCAAGTGTACGTATCAGATTCTGTGTCGTATACATACTCACACTTAGCGAAGTAGCTTTTTTTTCGTAGGGCGACGATACCCCATTACACCAATCAGTTGACGCTCTTCGAGGTGATGACACACCGCGGCGGTGAAGTAGCCCGCGTCTAGACCAACGGCAATATGGTTGAGTTTGAAGGTGTCTCGGGCTCTATCGATACGCGCAATAAAGGTGAGCCACTTCATCGCGGATAAACTCAAAATCTATCGCCATATCAATCAAACGAACCAAGTGGTCTTCTGGCACCAGTTCATTGATATATACGGTTTCAAACTCGTATTGTTGTGGGTACTTTGGGGCAAGCATGGTGAACACTCCGAATTTCACTATGCCTATTAGATCAAAGCCCCAGACTTTCGTCTAGGGCTTTTTCAACAGTTTGAAAAGCCCTCTAAGGGCTTTTTTTATTTGTAAATAGATATAATTGAATGATATTTAAGCATAACAAGGTCTACTTATCTTCACCCTGCTTTATTAAATACAAGAGAGTCTTATGTCTGGATTACGGCAGTTAGCTGCGCCTGCAGTGCGCTTAATGGCGAATTTAAAATACAAAATTAAAATAAGCATCACGTTTGGCATTCTCTTGATCCCACTAGCACTAAGCATGTTTTTTTTGGTGTCGTTATTGAGTAAAAGTATTGATGTGTCGAAAATGGAACAGCAAGGTTTAAAAGGCTACCGGGCAATACTTACCAATCAAATACAAGGGACAACCGATAAAAATATAAATGTGGCACGCTCGCTGGGCTTTAAAATTAAAGACAGCGAAGTAGACGATGTGCTTGAACTTGTGTCTATTCAATCTAACTTAGCGCTAGATAGCGAACTTGCCAGCGCCTATTTAAATCGTGCATTGGTAACCCGTGTCCCTGCTTTTATCACTCAAATAAACCTAACTGCCGCGAGCGCAAATACAGTACTGAACAATAACCAATTTACACCAGATACCTTTATTGCACTTTCAAACCTAAGTAAATCGTTACCCCAATTTGAGCAGCAACTTTTAAAAACACTAGCTATTGCAACGTCAGCGGATAAATCGGTAAATAAAGCGCTTTTTCCCACTTTAAATGAACTACAAAAATCAGTCTCAGCATTTAAGAACGCGATAGATAAAAAGCTACTAGAACCCGACGATATAGAGTTAACTCAGCGTGAATTTTCAGCACTCACTGACGATGTTCAAAAAAATATTAGCACTTTAATCAACATCAGTATTCCAACTCTAGAATCGTTAATTAGTAATAAATTACAAACCCAGCAGTGGACCCGAAACACCGTATTAGTTGCCTCAATAGTGAGTTTATTATTTGCACTTTATTTAATGGTTGGGTTTTATTTTGCAGTCGTTGATACCATAAGTCGCTTCACTAAAGCAGCCACTAAAGCGGCTAACGGTGACTTGAAAGCAACCCTTAACTCAATCGGGAAGGACGAAATGAGCGTTATTGCTGAGCAATATAACGCTCTACTCAATGCCTTTTCACATTTACTTTCAGATGTTAAAACCAGCACAAAAGCACTCTGCGATGCCACTAAGTCTCTTTCGCATGCCAGTAGCCAAACCAGCGACGACGTAATAAAACAGCAAACGCGGGTAAATGCAATTAGCCATGCATTAAGCGATATGGCGCAAACTGCACATACAATTGAAGAATCGGCTCATCAAGCAACCCTCACCGCTCAAAATGCCGCAGAGCATGTAAAAGAAGGGTCGAGCAATACCATGGAGCTTGCTCAATATATGCAAGATTTAAAAATGGAGTTTACCGAAAGCCAACAAGCACTCGACCGACTAGCCCAAGATAGCCAAGAAATAAGCAAAGTCAGTAAAGGGATCAGTGAAATAGCCGACCAAACAAACTTATTAGCGCTAAATGCAGCAATTGAAGCGGCCAGAGCCGGTGAACACGGACGAGGTTTTGCGGTAGTCGCAGATGAGGTAAGAACACTTGCGTTACGTACTCAAACACAAACACAAGAAATTCACCAAATTATCAGCTCTCTGCAAAAAGCATCTGACGATACACAAGTTAAAATGCGTTCAAGCGTTGAAAAAATGGAGTTATCTGTTGAAGCCGCAAACCAAACAAATACGGTACTGCAAAGTGCGGAAAGTAGTATGGGTGATATAAAGCATCAAGGCGAGGTAATCGCTGAACGAGTAAAACAACAAGCCAATGCGACAACTCAGGCTCTAAATGACTCGCAAGAAGTTAATAACTTGGCTGACCACACACTCGTCTCAGCACAATCGACGCTGCAAGACGCGGAGCAGCTCTCACGCTTATCGAACGACTTAACAACGTCAATGCGCTTTTTTAAATCTTAGTTATTAATATCTATAAACAACACAGCCGCTAAATAGCGGCTGTGTTGTTTGGGTTGTCATTTTATACAGCGCGGCCTTGGCTCAAATTCACTCACTCTTAATGGAAGCTGTATCACTTTGCCACATCCTAGCGGAGCTTGTTTACCTGTGCGCTCGTTTACAAAAGCCTAACGAATTGAAGGTGGACGAGTATCAGCAATAGCTTGTGGGTTAAGTGGTTTTAAATAACGAATATAAGCCTCAAGCGCCCCTACGCTGCCAGTTAAACCTATGCTTATATTATCATCGCGGCCAAGCCATGCAACAGTTACCGTATTTTGGTCAAATCCAGCAAACCAGCTGTCGCGCAAATCGTTGCTGGTGCCAGTTTTGCCAGCTAATTGAATAGACGGAAAGTGTAAGTTTAACCCCCTTGCTGACCCGTCTTTTGTTACACGCTTCATTGCATATTTGGTCATGTACACAGAAGCTTCCTCAAAACGAGGCTCTGCACTCACATGATGTTTATATAGCACGTTACCTACCGAGTCGGTAAGTGCTGATATAGACGTCAACTTCTTATATTCGCCATCATTTGCTATGGTGGTGTAAAGCTGGGCAACATCAAAACTAGATAACTCTAAAGCACCTAAGAGTAAAGACGGGTATTCATCTATTTGATCTTCCACTCCGAGTGATTTAAGCGTGTTTGCAACTTTATCCACTCCTATATCTAAGCCTAAATTAACAGCAGGAATATTAATACTATTACTAAATGCTTGATAAAGTGGGATTACACCACGGTATTGGCGATCAAAATTTTCAGGTTGCCATACATTACCTTCTTCGTTTATTACCTGTAACGGAGAATCATCAAGTAATGTGGCTAAATTATAATTTGGTGATTGTAGTGCTGTTAAATAAACTGCGGGCTTAACTAAAGATCCTATATTTCTCTTTGTATCCAGCACTCTATTAAAGCCTGAATATCGAACGTCACGCCCTGCTACAAGGGCCGATACACCCCCCTTATGAGTTTACAGAGATAATAGCCACTTCAAGTTTATCTGTTTTAGGGCGTTTCTCTAAATACGGTAAGCTTTTCTCAACCGAATTTTCCATTGCTGTTTGTTTTTGTAAATCAAAGTAAGTAAAAACTCTAACGCCAGCATCTAATATTTGCTGATCGGGTAGTAATTTATTTAATTCACGGTTTACCAATTCTAAACACCCTGGGTATGATTATTGTAAACTTTCTTTCATTGGCGCAATGTCTATTGAGCGCTTTAGCGATGCTCGGTATTCCTTTGTACTTATTAATTTGTTTTCTACCATAAGGCGAAGCACTAAATCGCGACGCTCCATAGTGCGCTCTTTATAACGGCGAGGATTGTAATAGGACGGGCCCTTTACCATAGCTACTAGCAGCGCTATTTGGTCGTATTCAAGCTCATCAACGGGTTTTGAAAAATAAAACTCAGACGCCCAGCCCAGCCCATGCCATGCACGCCTTGGTTATACGATTGCCCTAAAGAAACCTCGTTTAAGTAGGCCTCTAATATTTGGTCTTTTGAATAACGATAATCCAGAATAAGCGCTATAAACGCCTCACTTATTTTTCGCAGCAGCGAACGTTCACGGGTTAAATATATATTTTTAGCGAGTTGCTGCGTTAATGTACTACCGCCTTGGACTGTTCGCCCTGCTCTAATATTGGTATACAAAGCGCGTAAAATAGAAAAAACAGAGACACCGTGGTGCTCATAAAAATTACGGTCTTCCACCACTAGCAAAGTGTCTTTTAACATAGCAGGAAACTTATCAAGGGGAACAAATTCCCTATCTTGCTTCGAATCGTTACCAATGCGGGCTATTTGAACAGGCTCTAATCGAGCGTTGTTCAAGCGCCTACCAAATTTATCTTTTACAGAGGCTACCTTTTGCCCTGCAAAACGCAGTTCAACAACCTTAGACTCCTCCAGCCCATCATAAAATTCAAACTCACGTCGATAATTTTTAATTGGCGCTCATAGGCATAAGCTAAAGCTTTGCTGAAAGGGTCTTTAGGCAATAACTCTGGGCGTTGGCGTTGCTCGTATAGCCAGTTGAATAATGCAGCAATGGTAGGCTCGCTATGTTTGAGCCGATATTGGACGGTATCGTCAGCGTTAAGCGCGTGTTTTCGTATGTGCGCTTCCAGTTTATACAGCTTTTGGATTTCAGCCAAGGCGGTTTGCGCCTCTTTAGGATGATAATCCAATGCTTTTTCGAAGTGACGGCGGGTGTGTGCCCAACACGCTGCATGGGTGATGTGTTGGC
>NZ_BLIJ01000062.1:0-12111 GCF_009811475.1 Alteromonas sp. KUL150 | reverse complement strand
AATTGTCACCTTAATTGAGGATCGATACTTAAGACCGATTGCTCATATTAAGCAAGTACTTAGACCAAAAGGTGATCAATAGTTTTCACACAGCCTGCGCTCATAGCTGACCGTCAGATAGAGTCTAAACCTATTCATCGAAACTGTCAGATCAGATATGAGCGCTACATGTTACGCTACTAAATGTTACGCTATAAAATTTAAGGCTGATTACCACGTACCACTACGAAGTTGTCATAAAGCGCAGATACTTCACCAGTTTTTACCGCCCCTGTTAAGCTTGGCATTGAACCTAAAAAGCTAGTTCTAATGATTTTTTGAATTTTAGCCGCTGGTGGAACATTAGAACTTGTTCCGCCAAAAAATTTGAAACCTGTTTTTTTCGCAACTTCAGTTCCGTCAATATACAGCCTAGCTTGGGCATCGCTTTTGGTACTAGAGCTATTTACCTTTACATAGAGAGCTACGTCGTACCATTTATTTTTCTCAAATGTGAATTGTTCAGCTCGAATTATCTCGCCACATTCACCATCAGGCTTTCCTTGTCTGTATATATATAGTTGTGGGTGTTTATCCCTAATGCCAACTCGCGCACTCCAGCCATTTGTCGTAATGTCGCGACAGCCAGTGACTGGCTCTTCCGGTCCCAAGCCAAAAAACTTACCGCCCATGTTTGTATCATAATTGTCTTCAAGCTTAATCCTGTATTTAAATGTCGCATCAATAGCATTAGCTGAAATAGGGATTTGACCTACCATCATGGGGTGAGACCCAACCTTACCATTTGAATTAACTTTATACTGTGGATATTTGATGCGGATGTTGTTTGCGCCATTTCTAAACTGTACGTTGGGATGTGACCATTCACCGGCTGAACCTGAATTGAAGTTTTCAGTGTACAAAACGCCTGAAGCGCTTGCTGTAGTTGCCATCACTACTGTGAACAACGCGCCAATTGAGGCTATTATCCGAGTTCTCTTTTTCACTTTATGTTTCCTTATATTTTCTAACTTATTGGTGAATATCACTCTTCAGACGAAACTAACTGTCTAATGAGCAAAGCGATTTTTTTTTGTTCTAGGTTATTTGTTTCAAAGAAAAGGTCGTCACTAAATAAGGCTATGGATTTCTTTTGTGATTCACTTAAGGCCTCATGTTCGTGTTTAAGCCATTCAAACAAAGGCTCTAATCGTTGTGTTACGGAACCAGACGGTGCGCTTCTTACTGCGAGGAAAACTTCTTCCATGGATAAAGATAGAGAGTCGGGGGAAGAAAAAATCGAATCAATCAGTGCTGTCCTGATTTTGACCGATTGGGTTTCAAAGTATGTAGAAATAGCGAGATCGAATGCGTGGCTAGGAAGGCTAGTGTTCAATTCGTGTGAAAGTATCAATTTAACGTCGTCAGAAATACTACTCTCCAAAAGTTCACGTATAGCACGATGCCTTACAGACTCGCTCTTTAACTTAATGGCTAAATCTACGGCTGATTCTTGGTCTAACTCTCTCTCAGACTTCGTAAGGAGATAAACAATCTCTTCTTGTTGTACTTCATTTAGCTGTTGAACATTTTGCAGCAGTTCTCTTCTTTTAGGATTGTTTGGAAGTTCCATTAACAGAGCTAAGATTAAATCTGTAGAGTATTCGTCTTCAAAACGGATGTGATTTGACGTTTCGCTGTTTACTTTTTTTTCTAGTGTGGTTTCGTGAGAATCATTTATTAAAT
This sequence comes from Alteromonas sp. KUL150, assembly GCF_009811475.1. Taxonomy (NCBI): domain Bacteria; kingdom Pseudomonadati; phylum Pseudomonadota; class Gammaproteobacteria; order Alteromonadales; family Alteromonadaceae; genus Alteromonas; species Alteromonas sp. KUL150. The sequence continues at coordinate 10,386 of NZ_BLIJ01000062.1, read as the reverse complement.
GCGCAGAACGATTGACTTCATGAGCAGATTTCAGACATTTCTGAGACGTTTTAATGTTTGATATTTCTCCCTTGCTATTGTCAGGGCGATGATCAAAGTAATATTCAACGGCTAAGCTTGCTAGAGTTAGAAACACTAGTAACGTACCTAAAAGCTTTATTTTTTTCATACGTTGGGCATCACTTCTAGTAATTGCAGAGAGGCTAAACGTTGCTCCACTGGTAAAGATGTATCGTTTAGCACACTTTTCGCGACGTCCAGTATCGCTCGTACTTGCTTTGTCGTTAGCTTTTCTTCGCTACTGCCAACCCAATTCTTGGCGATAACATATCCTAGCTGTTGATTTTTAACGTCTTCAGATTTCAGCGATTTCAGAACAATTGAAAAAGCGTCTTCTCTAAACTCATCGGGAAAAGCGCTTATGGATAAAAGTTGAAGCTTTCTAGTCGTATCTTGTACTGCAAAAAATCTGTTCTGAATGGCATTCGAAACCAAAGACAATACCTGTCTGTTGTTTTGGTTTTTTGAAAAAGTCATGAGGCTAGATAAGAGTGTTTCAGAGAGGCTTTCGGACAATAGTCTGCTTAGTATCTTTGGTTTGACGTGATCCTCTACTGCTGAAAGAAGCTCAATGGCAATCAATTTATCTTCGTCTCGGTGAGACAGCAACAAGAACTCAATTGCCTCTTCTTTTGCTCTGGAAGGTAAGCCATTTAACAGTGATATTAGGTACTTTCGGGTGTCAGATGAAAGCTCGAGATTTATTATGCGTAAAACTACATCGTGCAGCAAATGTAGATTTTGCGCTAGGGCTATAAACTCGAAATCCTCAGGAATCTCTGCGAGTACTTCCAGTTGACCGGAACTTAATTCCGTCGTTAGGGCATGTTCCAGTTGGTTTTCAGAGTTGAACAACAATTGATGTAGCGTATCCTCTTCTATTTTTTTTACCGAATTTTTCTTACCATTTTCAAAGTCAATTGGAACGTTTATCGCGGGCTTTGAACTTTGCTCCGATGAGACAATCTGCCATTCTTCACAATCAGTGTTTAAATTCTCATGCTCGTTGGGTCTTATTTTGTGAATATTAAAAGCGGCAGTAACAATCATTATTACGATTGGTATCGTCAAGTAGAAGTTAGTGAATGGAGAGATATCCTTTAGCGACACTTTGACTCAAATTGATTTCATATGAATGTTTTAATAATGTTTGATCATTATTAATCAAATGTAAACACTTTAGTGTGTTTGTAATGAATTTTCTGTGTTGCGGTATTTGGAAAAAAGGTTACTCAATAGGGCGAAAGAAATTTGATACTACATGTAGATTTCAGCCCTACCAATGCGTTGACTATATTTGAGGTGACACACGGAAGGATATAGAAGCATCAATAGTCTGCTGCTGCAGAAGTACTGACCTAGCGATAGGGCTAGGTCAGTCAAAGTTGTGAAGTCTTTCCTAGATAGAACTAACGGGCGAGGATATCCCAATTTCCTGGCTTTACTGAGAAGATAAAATAATCATTACTTTCTTCAACAAACTTTATTCCCGGTATTTCATTCCTCTCACTACCATTACTCCATACTTCTTTTCTATTAAATAAAATCTGTGACGTTTTGGTCAGGATTTTAGGAACACCAATTTCGGCAGTCGTCTTTGCTGGCGAGTTGAGTACAATATTTAACGTGTCATTGTCGAATTCTAGCTTGAACAATATATCGCCTTTTACACTAGGTATTAGTTGGCTGACTTTGGTTAGGTGTGCAAGATTCGGCATGATTTCATAACTTTTCCAAGCGACTGACGTTGGCTTCACACCAGCGATATGTTTACTCAATACAGTACTTGGAGCATTCCAGGCATGATTTTCTGTTCCTCTGGCGGGTAAGTATTCAGCTAATGTTGATAGCTCTGGATTGTCGACTTGCGGACCATAGCGCTCTTTCATTCTAGCGATAGCATCCTTATAACGCCCGGCTTTTGCCATTGCGTTATAAATCATCCATTCAAAATGAGGGCTCGCATAATGATTGGGCACTAATACGTTATCAACGATTTGCTGAAATTGAGTTGGCAACGCTAAATCAAAAAGGATGGCGACGGCATTTGCGCGATCATCCTTAAACATTTTATCGCTACTAAAATAACCGTTTTGCCAAAACTCTTTTTGAAAGGCTAAACGTATAGATTCAATACGCGCATTATAAAATGCAAGGTTCTCATCCCTATCCAGTTCGCTAGCCATTTTTCTTGCAGCCACAAGTGCACTGTAGTACAAGGCGGTTTGAATAACGTCATAATCAATGGTTTCCTGTGGTCCCCAATCAGTCCACTTCCAATCTCCAGTTCTGAACGTTGGAAGACCGTTCTGTTTTATATCCCAGAGCAGCAGGTATTTATGCACGAAAGGATATGCATATGACAATGTTTCTACGTCACCAGTATTGTAGTAATAGTGCCAAATACCTTGTTCAATAAACTGAAGGCTCTGCGCGGGGAGTTCTCGGAATCTTCCAGGACCCAAGCCAGCAAAAATGCCGGATTCGGTATCGCTAAACGCCAGCGTAACTTTGATGGCTTTCTTCAAAAGGTCTCGACCAGCTTGGTCCATAGAATAGAACAAATAGCTTGCTTGGTCGGCGACGTCACCAATCCACAGGCCTCGTTCTCTATCGGGGGTGTCCATGAAGTTGTCTCTGGCACAAATATAAAGTGTATTTTCAGCCATTTGCCAGATTCGATTTAACCAAGCATCATCCGATTCAAAATATCCGGGAGTTTTGCCCACGCCCGTCCAGCGATATTTAAGTGCATGCACTTTTACACCTTTAGGAATGCTGAACTCAATGGTTCGACCGTTGCTCCAAGAATAGCCTTCAAATTGTTGACGGCCAGATTTAGTTGTATATAGCGTTTCTATTGTGTTTAGGCGCATATTTGAAGCCACGCGAATTACTTTTCCCTCATCGGCTTCTATATCAAAGTAAGGTGTAAAATTTTTATTAAAATCCAACTTGCACTGGATAGATGTTCCGTCCGAAATAAACGGAAATGATTCTTTAGAGAAATTAGTACAGTGCGATAAACCATAATTTACAAGAGGAGGAATTTCGCTTGGGAATAAGTCGAAAAAAGGTGGCCTAGGAGGCTGCTTAATAGGGTGAGCGTTAGGCCAGCGTTCGTCATTAAAGTGCGAAGTATACCAAGCATCTTTAGTCCAATCTTGCATGTCGTTTCTTGCGTCGTAGTTGATACTCCACGCGGCAATACGGTAGGGACTTTTTTTCTCTACTTTTTTATAAGCGTTATGAGTTTGGGCTTTCCAAGTTTCATCAGTCGCAATAAGCGTGTTGCCAACCTTAGCTTCAAAGATGAAACCACCTTTGTTTGAAGATATGTGTGTGCCTTTTTGACCATCATCTCCGTAATACCATGCGAGGGCAGCAATGGTATTTTTACCCTTCTTAAGATATGGACTTATATCGACCGTGTCATAATATTTGTTAGACGCGATAGGGTAGAAATCTACCCTGGGAGAGGGTTTCACCGGTGAGGGGCCGCCGGTGTAGCTTCCTTCGAAGATGACGAGCTCACCATTTATCCAAAGCCAGTACTTTGTATCAGCGCTAATATAGGCAAGTGATTCCGAGGGAACCTTATCCAGTTCAACCTCTTTTCTAAGCGCTACCCATGAGTTTGGCTCAGTAAAGCGTTCTTTTACCCAAATCCATTGTGCAGTCCATGTTTTTGCTTGTACGGGGATGAAAAGGGAAAGGTTGATAGTGGCTATTAACATTAGCCAGATAAATCGTTTCATATACTTTTACCAATAAATTACTAATACAAGTAATAAGGTAATTTTTTAGAAAATTGATACCCTAATTATATCCACTTATAACATTTACGAAATTATTTTTGCTGAACCATGTTTGTTTAACTCACTGTAGATGAATCTTTTCGTCATTAAAAAGTTTGTAGTTATATAGTGAATGGTCAGGAAATATAGCCCCTGCTTGACTCAAGGTAAGTCCAAGGTGTTGTTTTATAGCGGTAGATATCCAAGAAAACGTATTCGTCGTTGGAGCAAGGTCGCGCTTCTCGAAAAGAGCGTCATCTGAAAGCCCAGGCCACGTTCCATGGACCGAGCCTCCTAAATGAGAGCCACCCGCAATAAACATACTGCTGGCTGTGCCATGATCTGTGCCGCCTGTTCCATTTTGCCGCACTGTTCTTCCAAACTCGGACGTGACTAAAACAAGGGTATTTTTCCAGTCTTTGCCTAATCCTTTCTTTAGTTGCGCGATGCCGTCATCTAATTGCCCTAACTCCCGGGATAATCTGGCATTCTGGGCTTTATGGGTATCCCAGCCTCCCGACTCTATCATTACAAACTGAATGTTTGGTTTTGATTGCATTATGTCAGCACATTCACTGCATAATTTAGAAAAAGAGGCAGATGGGCGCTTCTTGCTATCACTCATTAAGGCACTTTTTATTTCTGTGCCAGAGGTCAGCGCTTTGGTCAGCTTTTCGTCATATTGATAAAGCGCAACGAGATCATCGGTTAAGCTGTCTATCGAATTGTCAAAATTGGATGGGTAAAAGTTGCGTCCTCGTGAAGAATCTCTAAATGCCAAAGGTGTTGACTTTGATATTGCAATGCCTTCAGTACCAAGAGTGTCCATAGCGCGACCAAGCCAACCAGATTGAAGGTTAGGAGCCCCTAAACCGCTTTCAAGATAATCTTGACCATCGAAGTGGGAGCGACCTTTATAGCCTGTAGAAGTTGCCACAATACACGATAGTTCTTTGCGCATGAATAAATCATGCACATTAATTAGCGACGGATGAAGTTTGTATTGATCATCTAATGAAAAAGCGTTTTCAAGCCCAGTCACTAAATCTGGGCGAAGAGAGATGAGGTTCTTCTCAAAGGCTGGAATAATAGTATGTAGGCTGTCAACAGCGCCTCGTTGCAGTATCCATATCACACGCTTTAATGGTTTTGCCTTTTTTACTTCATTAACTGCGTACAATGTTGGAGAGTGAAGCATAATTGCACCGCTCGCTAAGAGCTTTAATAATGCACGTCTTTGCATAGCTATCTCCTCATAAACTCTGGGCTTAAAAATAAAAGAGCAAACGCACGGTCACGACTTTCTGCTCGAGACACTAGTTGTCTCGTGTGTTCAGATAATGTTGATCCTAATAATTTGCTGGCCAGTTCGGGGATTTCAAACTGTCGGTTTATGCGCAAAGATGAGAGCCAATCTGCTCTTGCCATTAATCCATAGCCACTATTCCAGAAGTCCTCTGAGTCTTCATAACCAGCGGGACTACCTGCTTTGAAAGGTGCTTGGCCCATTTCAGTGAGACTACGGATTGCAAACCCTTCTTTAAGTGAAGTAAGTCCTATCCCTCTGCAAGTAGAGATCAGAAACTCTCTGGGAGTCTTGAATTTATCTAAGGTGTCGAACCAGGCGTGCGGATGAGTAACGAGTGCATGATAAATCGATTTGAGATCACCCTCTGTGTCTATCCAAGTTTGTTCTACATGTTTTAGTAACGCTGGTGAGGGAGTATCACTGACAACATGTTTAACTAACTTTTCGCTGATATGTTTAGCTGTTGCTGGTCGAGCTGCAATATACCTGAGCATGGCTTCACCTTGCTCTTCGTTTTCTTGAGCAAATAACCTGCCCAACAATGACTGTGAACCGGGTTCATGTCCGGCTTTTCTAAAGAAGAAAAGCCCAGCTTTTGTTTTTTCAGGGGCCTGAACACCCCACCCGGAAATACCGTTTGCTAATGCGATAACATCGCTTTGGGTATATCCACCATTTACGCCTAAGGTATGCAATTCAAGTATTTCCCGTGCTAAGTTTTCGTTGAGCCCCTTTCCTTTTTTTCCCAAACGCGAGTTCTTGCCAAATGACTTTTCATTATTCAGGTATACGAGCATAACCGGATGGCGACAAACAGAAAGCAGCATGTCTGAAAAATTACCTAAGAGATTGGGAGCTATTGCCTCGCGTTCCAGTGTCGGTGAAAGCGCTGTCAGATATGCTCCCTGCGCAGTAACGCTAAAGTGATTTGAAAAGAAATCTAGCATTCTCCACATAAACGGCTGCGTGCTACTAATTGCGTTATTGATCGTCCCAATGGAGAGTTGCTTGTAGATGGCTTGCCTAAACTTACGAGCCTCGTCTTTTGATTCTTCAGAGTTGTCTTTACGATATCGGTTAAGTGTCAAAGCAATTGATTGAGACGAATTCGTTTTATTTAAATGTATTGGTACTATTTGAGCGACAACATGTCCGACAGGGTCGTCAGCTGCTACTTTTAGTTCGACGGGGGTAGCTCCTAGACCAAATCGATTCGTTGCTATTGCGGCCTTCATATTTTTACTCGTCATCACACGTGCTGGCTTATTGAATAAACAATACTACCGATAGGTAAGATTGCTAACTACAGTCATGAAATTTACACACTATTTACACTCCTTTCGGAAGAAGATACAAGCCTAGGTTGATATTTATTGATTACTTATGGCTGGATATGATTCTTTGGTTTTTACTACGCGTCTAAATAAATACGATGGCTTTTCTCTTCTATATGCTTGTAAATACAGTTTTTATTGTAATTTACAATCCAGCATGAAGGTGGAGTATGGTTTTTATATACTTTCCATTGAAATTATAAATCTTTAAGATTAAAAAAATTACGATCGAAATTGATTGTTAGTGATTTTTAATGATTATGAGGGGTGATATTATCATTCACAATTCCTTAACATGATGTGTTGTTGGGGAAGTTGGGTTCCAAAAAAACATATTTATATTTGTTGTATTTATAGAGATCGCGTTCATGCACACCAACAAAATTAATGGCTCTCACCTAATTTTAAATAGCACGACGGCCTTTTTACTCGCCGTGAGCTCACCAACTATTGTCGCTCAAGAAGTTAACGCTGCAATTAACAAGAGTATTTCTGATGACACCGAAGTAATCGAAGTAACTGGCGTGAGAGCTTCTCTTGAAAACGCGTTAAACGTGAAGAAAGAATCTTCTTCAATCGTCGATGCAATTTCTGCTACCGATATTGATGCCTTGCCCGCGCTTGACTTAGGTGAAGCACTGCAGGCTATACCGGGTATTCAACTAAACAGCGACGAAGAAGGGCGGCAAAGCACGATTAGCCTTCGAGGGCTTGGCAGTGGGTTTGTCAACACAACCGCATTCGGTCAAACATTTGCTACTCCTTCAGCAGCGCGCGAACTAAATGCTGTAGGGTCTCCTAATCCGTTTGCGGCATTTGAAGCTGGTGTATTTGATGGTGTAACGGTAATAAAAAGCCCTACAGCAGATCTACAAGAAGGGGGGATAGCGGGTGTTGTAGACATGCAACTCCAACAGGCGTTGTCTAAAAAAGATGGTAATTTCAATATCAGTGTTGGGGGGCGATACGAAGAGCTTACCGGAGAAATTGATGAAGAACTAAAGCTAGCAGGCGTTAAACATATCATTGATGACAAGTTAGCTGTTGCTTTTAAATTTGCTGGATCAGGTCAAACTTTCAGACGCGACACGTTTGATATTATTGACTATATAACAGTGGATACAGAAGAGGGCTTTGTTCGGGCAACCAATATAGACGAATATCGAGCACGGTGGGGCCTACCCGAGGATGCACAGCTAACTGCACCGGCGAGAGGGAGAAATGTCAGCGAGTTTAGTGAAGGAGATCGTCTTTCTTTCACTGGGAACATTGAATATAAGATAACGGACGACTTTAAAGTTGGAGCTCATGTTCTTTTTTCTGAGCGTAATCTTGATAACGGAACGAAGGAAGCAACGACTTTTAGCCCTGGATTCAATACCACACGACGAGACCGTGACAACTTTGATGGAAGAATCACTCTTGATTTGAACTCTGCACCGTTTGTATACGATAGAGTGTCAGATGACCCCGATTCCCCACTTGTTTATGCAGCTCCGAGATACAGCTTTGTGAACGGAAACTTGCAAACTGAAAACCGTAAAACTACGTTCAGGGAGAAGTCCGAAGGGCTTATCTTATACGCTGACTACATCACTGATGATTGGAGTTTCGACAGTAAAATTACGCATTCCGAAGCCACAAACCAATTTGCAAATGTGGGTATAAACTTTAATCATACTCAAGATTGGAGACGCCAATTTAATTTCACCGATGCAGAGGGCACTAGGAGAGATCTTATCACAGTGCCTACTGGGTTTGATGGGATTATTGACAGTGGTTACGGGAACTTGAACGATATCGTTGTACAAGGCGGCTTTGCGGTTCCTTATGTGTATAACGGATTGGTCTGGCAAGAAACTAATTTGAGTTCATCAACGGTAAGCTCTATTTCAGATGCAAACCAAGGTAGGCAACTGATTTTTGGCATAAACGGTCGTGTGCAGGACCTCGACCGAAAGGTTAGCAGTGTGGAGTTTAACAGCGCTCGCTTTCTTGACTTGGGTATAGGTGAGGTATTCAGGGCTGATGCAGTTAAATTTGGTGCTCGATTCTCACGTGAAAAGCTTAACAGCCTTGACCAACGGCAAGGGGCACCTGGTATTGATACAAGCAATATATCTGACGCATTTATAACTTCAAATGTCTTGTCGGCGGTTCAGAATGAATATTTCAATGGCAACATTCCTGGAACATTTGATAATACTTCGGGATGGTTAACGATAGACAATGATCTTGCCATCGCCATTTTACAGCAGAATATTGCGCTCAATGCCTCCGAAATACCGACGGCGACATCGTTTAGTGTGGCTTCTCCTATTTTAGAGAGAAATAGAACGGGGTTTTGGGATACTCAAGATCGTAACTCGGGCTTGCCTACAAATATCGGGTTTAATTTTGGGGCTCAACAAGATATTACAGCATTTTACGTAATGTCAGATTTTTCCGGAGAATTCGGACCGGTACCCTATACTGGAAATATCGGTGTGCGTTATGTGGAAACCGACAACACCTTTGATGGTTTTGAGACACAAGTGGATGCTCAAGGACGCAATGGTATAGCGGTCTTAACTGAATTCAAAGATGATTATTCACATACGCTGCCAATGGCGAACATCGCTTTCGAGCTTTCAGACGATATTATTCTTAGAGCAGCATATTATGAAGGTATAGTTCGCCCAAACCTTCTTTCACAAAGGCCCACAGCTTCGCTTCGCGGGGGAAATAATTCGGTTAATTTGGATCTCCCAACAGCAACGGTAAGGCCTTACGACGCAACTAATTATGATGTGTCGCTAGAGTGGTATAACCGTGAAGGTAGCGCTGTTACTTTAGGATTTTTCAAAAAAGACATTACCAATTTGTTTGACGAGGAGGAAGGCTTCTGCCCGTCTTCTGGCACCAACCCAGTCGTTGACCGACTATTGGGTCCAATTGAACGCGTTCCGGGAACAGGGGGCCGCGAGTTTGGCTGTATTCAACTAACGCCGATTGTTGACGACGATGGTAATGAAAACTTACGTGAAGTAATTATTACTTCACCAATTAATACGACTGAAAAAATATCAGTCGAAGGTTTTGAACTCGCTATTCAACAAAACCTAGATTTTCTGCCTTTTCCATGGAGTGGATTTGGTGGCGTGTTCAACTATACAAACCTAAGACAGTCTGGCAGTGAGCTGGAGTTAACTCGTGTGTCGCCGGAGTCATTTAACGTAATAGGGTATTGGGAGCATAAAGGTATCAGCTTGCGGTTGGCATATAACTGGAGAGATGACCAAACTTTACGAGGTGCAAACTCCTTCTTGGGGACCAATGCCAGAACGCGGGAATCTACTGAGCGTCTTGATTTCGTAGGGTCGTATCAATTAAATGACCAGACCAAACTCTTCCTGAGAGCGTTTAACCTCACGGACGATGTTGGAGTGGAGTATTTGGGGTCCGACGAGCAAGCGTTAAGCCGTTTGACATATAACGGCCGGATTTACCAGTTAGCGGTCAATTATCGATTCTAGACTATTGAGCAAATAGCCACCTACTTGTGGGTGGCTATTCTCTTGCTAACCAATTTCTCGATTAGTCTTAACCAATACTTATTAGTTATAACTGGTCATCCAACTCTCCAAATACATTAGGAAGCGATTCAGAAGCATATGCCGGAGTGATTAACGAAGTGGCATTTTACGATTTTGCTTTAACATCTTATACAATCAGAAATCACTTTGAAAATACAAAGAGTGGACTTAGGTATTTCGGCTCTCGTCCCTTCAAAAAAGAGTTACCTTCTTCTTTATACCTTCAATTGCCTTCGTTGCAATGGATAGAAATTGACATGGATAGAAATTGACATGGATAGAAATTGACATGGATAGAAATTGACATGGAT
>NZ_BLIJ01000061.1:0-34205 GCF_009811475.1 Alteromonas sp. KUL150 | reverse complement strand
GGATAGAAATTGACATGGATAGAAATTGACATGGATAGAAATTGACATGGATAGAAATTGACATGGATACCGGTCAGCCAATTTCCATATTAAAGCCTCAATAAATAAAAAACTAAGCCACGTTAAAAATCTATTAAATCTCCCCCCTTATTACCAAACATAAAGCGGTATGCAGTTGGTGTAAGAAATGTTCATCAGCCACGCAGATTTCCCATCGCTTTAAAGATAAAAATTGGCAAGTTAAATGGGGTGAATGGGTTTTGTTTTCGAGTAGGGCATCACCACAGTAATCACGCTTCCCTAAAAAAACCACTCTCAAAACACTACGGCAACATACCCCTATATTATCTCGCTAAACTTCCCGCAGCTTCGCTGCGGCGGCCGCGCGCTCCGCGCAGTTGTGCAGGTAGAACGTGAGAAATTGGTGAGTGAGTAGGGGAGGTAAACGAAAGTGGGTCACAGGTAGCGGACAAGTAACGTACGTTTACTATGAGGCAGGCTGGTAGATGTTTAGTGGTGCGTGAGGTGAGTTTTTTGGTGTGGTAAATTCGTCCTAGTTTGTGTCTCGGTTAATGAGTCCGGGCAAGGTTTTTATGCTGCGGTGATGAGAAGAGGGTTTGTTGGTTAAGGGTGCTTTATGGTATGTTGCCGTAGTTATCACCCTTGGCCAGTTATCAACAAGGCTGTGGATGGTTTATTCGTTGGATTTGCTGGTGTTTGATGAGTTATTCACTTTTTCGTTATTAGGATAGCCCTCATTTTTATATTCTCGCTTTGGGCAACACGCCTTCAGCAATCAGTTCCCCAGTCTCTTGGTCGAAGTCTTCAGAAGCATCAGCAAAAGTTTTACTCAAAGCAACGTCAATTTCCGCATTAAGAGCTTCAATGTAACCCATAGCCAACTCATCATTTAAGAACGTCTTAGCTGCATGTGATTTCCAATGTCTCATTTGAATGTCTGCCCAGATATAATGATTACTTTTAGACATTACCTTCATAGCCATCCGCAATTCCTTGCGTCTGAATTGGTTTCTGAATGGATACGCTGAAATCACGTCGTAAAGCGGGGTAAGCCAATGGCCAGTATGGTCAAGGTAAACACTGAAGTTTTTTGCGTGGCCATCAATGCCCATCAACAGCCAAAATACGTATTGCGCAAGAAAGAACTGATACATGTCATTTTCACTATCAGTACTAAAGCGAAGTAGATTGGCTATCTCACTCGCACCCGGTCCCCCATTTGCTTCATACTTTGACTGGCCAGCCCTACCAAGCGCTTGGCACATGTCTTCTTGAGTCAGTCGGTATATAAGGCCGTCCTTACCTTGTTGCCTATCAAACCGTTCAACCACCAGCGCTTTTTGGCCACCGTAAGTGTGTATATCAGCATGAGCAACGTTAAACCCTAGGTGATGCATAAACCTCAGGCAAAACCACTCATTATCGACACTGTTAGTTAGCTTAAGCCCGTTTTCTAAATCGTGGATAGGTAGTTTAAATATATGAGTAGTTGGAGTGGTACCTAGAGGGCGATGCCATTTACTTTCATGAAGTGTCAGCGCCGTTTTCTCTTGTGCACCTGCAAGGGATATTCTGAATACGTCATCATCATCCATACCCAGTGTTTTACGTCTTACTGTATTCCTAAGGTGCGCTTCGATATCGGCATGACTCATCGCCTCAAGCTTTAATTCGTCGAATCCATCGACTGGTTCCGGTGTCAAAGAAAGAGAGCCCACACAATCACGGCCAATTTCACTCAACAAATCCATTGTGTCTGTAGAGTAGGCGCCAACTCGGTCAACAATTAACTTACGAATCTCTATGTCGTCCGGCAGTAGGTTGTCGAAGTAAAAGCGCACCAGGTCACCGGTGTGTCTCTTTTTGGTAAGCGGCATCGATAGACTAATTGGGTGTGCGTATTCTGCGGATAGCCACTCATCGTCGTAAGTAAATGCATGCGTGGCACCATAGCGCTCGAATGTACCTACGTGCCGGCCATTGATGCCCACTGAGAGATTGTTAGTTTTTCTCCTCTTAGCCATAACTATTCCTTAGCTTTATTCTTACTAACAACCACCGGCGTTCTCATTGGCTTACTGACAAACCTACCTGATTCCACTCTTCTTAATGGGCTTTTAACGTCTTTTGGGGCGTTCTGGGGAATACGCTGTCCACCGGCTACTGCTGCTGTCTCATCTGTTTTATGAGTGTTTTGGTTTGTCATATCGATATTGATATTGAGAACGTTTAGAACCATCAGCACAGTACCAAATGACACGCTGGTGGGGTCATTCTCTAATCTCGATACAAAGCGCTGGTCTTTACCAATTTTAGTGGCCAAGTCTGTTTGAGACCACCCTAGCGCCTTGCGTGTAGATGCTATGTAGTGACCTACGTCTTTTGGGATCTTAATTCTCATTGTTAACTCAATATATTCCATAAGAAGTATATTTATAAATATACCTTATATTGAATATTATTCAATATTCTCTAAAAGGAATATTACTTTTTATTCCATATGAAGAATATTTAAGGAGCAGCAAGAAAAAGAAAGGGCGTTACCTCCACACCGTTATTAAGCGGTTTTGGAGGTAAACAAAACGAGACGTTGTGATACAACTGAGAGGCAGAGAATGTAAAAGTACCTTCTATCTCAGGTGATGCTTGAAGGTGAGTCTAGGCCTTCGATAAAGCTATAAGATTATCAATATTCAAATCTAAACGCTCCATTTGGGACTTAGATACAATGTTGGAAGGCTTTCTAGATTACTAGGAGGTAAGATTTTTAGTATGAACAGCATTTATCTAGCAGTGAATGAACGCTGCAATAAAAAAGTGATCTGACAACAGAGTAAGATCACATACGGAAAACACGACAAGAATTTGAAGCGTTTGTTATTTAATACTTCGCTTATAGAGATTCATTCGTCGATTAATCAAAACCCAACCATCCCCTACCTTCTCTTTAACTTTCACGTGCCGAGGCGCAATAAAACTACTAAGGTGGGTATGGTATTTAGGGGGAGAGAAAAGGACATAAGGTAAACTCGCAGCATATCCCTTTGCTTTTTCTGCATCCTCTAATCGAATGGATGATTCAGGCCGCAGCTTTATCCGGCGTTTAACCGCAAATTCTGCGTTTTGATGTGCATCTAGTAACGACTTATCGTGTTCAAGCTTCTCTAGCCAACTCTGACGAGAATAAGACAAGGGAACGGTATGAACCCCTTTATCTATTTTCTGTTTCAACTCTTCGAGCGTATAAGCTTTATGGAGTGGTCGTGAAACCCAATTGAAATTTACGCGGTGAACATCCTCTTTAAAAGCATAGATGGTGCGATAAGCCGACGTTGTGATTAAAAAATTGAACCGGTCGTGCACGTTCTGCCACTTTTCGTAAGCATCATCACTGCTTTTTACTACTGCCGCTCTAAATGCCTTCTTCTCATTATTGATCTTTTCAACGCAAGCAATAATCTCTCGTTTGTTTTTGGTCGCTACTACGAAGCCAGGGTGTTTTTGCACGAACCGCCGTGACTTTTGTGGCGTTTCATCGAATACGTACATATCCTTATAAGCATCAATAATTTTTAAAATCGCTGCTCGGCCAGTAAACATATCAACATTAATGCTTGAGTAGCCGTGCTCAATAAGTTCCTCTTCTTGTTCTTTAAGTACAGGCTCAATGGCGTAGTAATATGTTGAAGCCGGGCAGGCGCTATCGAGGAGCAGTTCTTCAAGCTCTTTCAGAAACGCTTCAATATTACTCATGTGGAATTGTAGAAACACTTATTAACCATAGTGCTGTTTACTTATACAGCAATTTTAAGCCTATTTACCCACCAGCTCAAATCTATTCCGGTTTATGGGTTAGTGGCAGTGTGTTATAAGTTTGGCTGAATTTGTAGTATTAAATAATAGGTAAATTAGGAACATGGAAGTACTTAGGCTTTTAGAGCTAGACCCAGTAGATGTGAAAGGCCACTTAGCCGTATGGAACGGAATTGAAAACCCATTAGAAAAATTTTTCGACGGGCGATTTGAGCAATGGCAGCAAGCTCAAACTAAGCGCAATTTCGGTCGTAACTATATCGTTTCGCTTATCAAGTTGCCCGGGGTTTGCCAGTGGCTATTTGTCGGTGTTTATCTATCAAAAGGCATTTCATTGTCGAGCAGTGACGGTAAATGTCATTACTATGACACTGAGCTTACTACCATAGGCGAGAGCCTTATCGGGCGGCTGGTAGTTCACTTTAAACGTACAGGGCGTAATTCGTATCCCACCGGTGAAACCCTTTCTGGAAGAGCAACGATTCGCTCTATTCTACCAGAGCCAATGGCGTTCCAAGATTTCTCCGACTTCAAGCATGTGTGCCTATCCCGTAGTGAACTAGAAATGCTATATCGACACCAATATCCCTCATGGAAGACCGCACTTTCATCTGTGTCTGGCGTCTATCTAATTAGTGATAGATTAACAGGCAAGCAATATGTGGGAAGTGCCTATGGGGCTGGTGGCTTTTGGAATCGCTGGTCAGCCTATGCCAACGGCCACCATGGAGGCAATAAGCTCTTGCGGTTACTATTCAATGAAACCGGAGAAGTGGGCTTTAGCCAGTTTCAATACTCTATCCTTGAAGTCTGCGACATTGATTTATCAAAAGAGTCTGTCATTGAAATAGAGAATAGATGGAAAAGAAAATTACTTTCTAAAGAGTTTGGTTGGAACGATAATTAAAATTTTCAAGATAATGTATTCTGTATTAATTTAATAGTTCACGCATGATAAGTTTAATTATCATGCGTGAATCCGAAAATTTATAAAGCTTGAGATTAACTTGAAGCTTTAGATATGTTATGAGTTCAAATGCATCCATCGGATATTAAATCATAATAATATTTACTACCTCAATCTACCTAATAACATCGATTTAATCCAACACACTGATGAGCTAAGGTTATGAAAAGTTAAACTTTTTGATTGCACCCTGCATTATTCATCGCTAAAAACTCCAACTACCTCTGTCTCTGGACACTACCGAAAACCAAGTTAGGCGAAGCGATACAATACTGCTTGAATCAATGGGAAAAGCTGGCGCGTTATACACTCGACGGATTATTGAATATCGATAATAATCGCGCTGAGCGCGCGATTAAACCGTTCGTGATAGGCAGAGAAAACTGGCTGTTTAGCCAGACCTCCACGGGCGCAAATGCCAGTGCGGTTCTCTACAGCATCATCGAAACCGCTAAAGCTAATGACCTCAATGTGTTCGAGTATGTGATGACTGGCCTCGATAAACTCAGTAAGGCCGATGTTGATATCGAGCAAATTGCCATGGCAATTTGCTAAGCGTTAGGTGGGATTACCGGACGTTTACACTTATGTGCTGATGTTCTTAGTTGCAGCAATAAAAGTACTTCATAGCCTCTAGTTCTTCAGGTGGCCGCTTTAGCTTCAATTGTACGCTTAGACGAGTAGCGTATGCAGTAATCTTTGGTTATCCACGGATTTATAAACACTCAAAATAGTCTCAAACTATGAAACCTATTATCCTTGTAAACGGCTACACCAAAAGCTAAGCCCAAACAAGGGCCAAGCTTTTTAATAGAAGTATCTCTAGTTGCTTAAAAACAAATTTCGTAGCTTTTGGAAAGATTTAGTACAGTAAAGATAGGTATCGCTATTTATAATCGAAGCGTTCTATCGTTATCCTTCCTCTGTAAAATCCACCACTAAAAATTAAAGAATTCATGTTTACGCCGTATCCTAGTGGGCCCAAATAGTTGTTCATATCTTCTATGTGAGCCTCTAGCGCCGCTTTGATGTTCATATTGTTCAACTTAGTTACATCTTGCTGTACTTCATTATTGTTAGTATCAAGAATTCTGAGTATTTTAACTTCTAACTTTATTGGAGAGTTAATTACTGTTAATTCAACTAAAATACTGCCGCCAGTTTCAAGTGGAATTTGAAACTGGTTTGGCACACTAGTATTAATCAAGTTAAGCGCCTGAGCTATGGAGATAGCCGTCGCTTCTACAGTTTTTATCTTTCCCTCTAAGCTATTATTTAGATAGTCGCTTACATCAGCACGACAATAGCTGCAATTAACGAATTCCCAGGGTGAAGATATAACTTCTTTCGGAATTGATTTTGCTTCAGCTTCGGCCACCAGAGAGTTCGAAGCATTACTGAGGTCCGTCATCATTGTTGAAATACCCGAAGGAACTGAGGAAAGCATGTATGTCACAACCGGAACTTCAGGCATCCCTGGAAGAGTGGGAGTGAGAGAAAGCGTTACATCAAAAGAACGAGCATTTTTATTGTAAATATCAACAAGCGTAATATGCTTTTTTTCACCAACCTTTAAGTTCAACATACCCCATGACACAATTTTATCGGAATGGCTGCAATCATAACACTCAACGACTTCCGAACTTACAGCTAGCTTAGAAAATGACACTAGAATAGCTAAAAAAAATCCAATAGACATTAATTTCATTTATTACTTCCTTTTACTGTTCAAATGGGCTTTTAGTAGGCCAAAAAATGATGACGTAGGTATTATTTTTTTGTTACGACTAAAAGACTGATACCTCAAAAAAGTAACTCTAGACATTAAGCCTTAACACATGTTGCGACAAAGAATTGGTTTAAAGGAAATACTATCGATACTATAGAGCCAGTAATACCGTTTATAATATTTCCATTGATTCACCACAGTTAAGTCTAGGGGCCCGAGTCCTGCTCTTTACTAAGGAAACTGCGAATAAGTCCTGCAATTTAGTGCCAATAGCAGCCGTTCGAATATTTGTAATTAAACGGCAGAAAAGTACGTATAGCAGACAATCGGAAATGTTTTCCTATGAAAATACAGATTATGGTTTTTCATGGGAAACGAGTGATACTATGAAGTATCAATAATAAGTTGTTAGCACTCTAAGTCAGAGGTTAGTTTGAATAAAAAAGGAATTGTAGTTTCTCCACCTTTTAAGCCTTTATATACTGGGGGAATAAGCTGTGGTGGAGGTCCTGACCCAGTTGAATTAAGAAAATATCTCACGTATTGGGATGAAATTGATTATCCCTCAAATATGCTAATCCACATTTCTTCTCCTGATATTGACTTCCTAGAGAACTCAGGAAAATTAAAACGCACGCATGTAGTGTTCGAAGGAAGAGTGAACAGTGGTAGAGGTGAGTTTTTTATTCAGGCTCAAGAAGCTGCGTTTAGAAAAAACCAAGAAAACGAACCCGGTTGCTGGACCATTGCACAACTAGCAGATATTCCATTTTATACCAAACAGAATGAAAATATTGGTGTTGAGGTTGAGCTTTATGACATGCTACCAGTCCCAAGTGCTGATACAGCACTAGCGGATATATTGGAATTTAAAGAAAAGAGGAAAGATGAACTTTCAGCATTTAGATTTCATATGGACGACATCAACGAAAAAATACTGAACTCAAAAGATGTCCCACGTGCAAGAAATACACAAGTGGCTCGTTTAGAATTAGCTTTAAAAGATATTGATAAAACTTTAAATGAATCTGGCATAAAGCGGGTTACTACCCATTTAAAAAATATAATAAATGCTGATTTTTCAGGTATTGCTGGAGCAGGTTTGGGTAGCGCTGGCCTTTCTTCGGTTGTTGGTATGTCTCCTTTAGTTGCTGGTGTTGCTGGAGCAGGGTTAGTTTTTGGCGTCAAAAGCTTAATAATGCCATCAAATCAGTGTCCAAGTGAATATAGTTATATTAATAGTATCAGAAAGAATTTTAGGTAAGCGAGTGCTAAAAATGCGCTTAATTCGCAAACCGCTACCGCGGCGAGACTGAGACTACAACACGCAGGCCCGCTTCGTTATTATGCCCTTCGTGTTTCCGTTCATTGGCTTGGCGTTGAACGTCTACCTTGTCTATTTATGCCCGTTGGTACTTGTTGTTAGTCAGCCCCATACTTAATGGAGACGTCTTATTTTTCCTTTTAAGATACAGCTCATAGTCACTAAGTGAAAATGGGTGTTATCATGGAATAATCGTAATAAGCGGTTAGGCTCAAGGAAAGATATGCCCTACGAACCCACTATTAAAAAGAATCCTCAACAGTTAGCGATTAAACAGCATTTTCATACAGCTCACGCTATTTCGTTGTTCTATGACTCCGATAAAAAAGTAGAAGTGATGGAGCTTTCATCTGGTGAAATAGTTCAAAGGCATAAACGTGCAAAAATTTTCTGTACTAAACGAACGTGGGATCAGCAGGCGGAAACAGGATATATGGCACGAATCGAAAATGCATTTCACAAAGAGATTGACCATGTTAAAGCATTTTCCGAGAGAAACCATGAGGCGATATCTAAATACTGCCTTCTATGGCGACTCAGGCACGAATATCATTTAAGTGATCCTATTGATTCAGTGCTTAATGGAGTATCTGGCTCAGGTTTAACCAAAGAACAAGAAGAAATATTAGAGAGTAAGGGGATGGGATTTATTCGTGAAGGCGGAGTGGTGCCTTCCCGTTTTACTACAAGCATTCAAATACAAACTATCCTTGACCGAGATTGGGGTACTTGCAGACATTTTAAGTGGGGGTTAATCGAAGCTCAGGATGGAGAGTTTATTGTTGCAGATGGTTATGGAGATTTTGCTTTTATCCCTATCTCTCCAAAGAAAGCTTTTTGGGCAGGTCAAGATGATCAGATAATTACCCGACAGCAATTAGCAGAAGTAAATAAAGAGTCAGTATCTAGAGCAAAGCAATATTACTTTGCTCGTAAAATCAGTGAGTGTCCAATTGCCTAGCAAACTAATCAACTACTAACCTGCGGCGGCTAGCATACACACCGCTGTGTTCCAGATGCGGGTTATAACACTGTTGAACGTCCGTTGTTTGTCTGAAGCGGACTTGCGCAAAAGTTATGTCCAACGTCCGCTAAACGCTCATAGCTGACCTCTGTCCCCCAGAGTGCAAACTTCTACTTCACGTAAACAACAGCCCTTCGTAATTGTTACCTTTCTATCATCTAAAGTGTCAGATCAAGTTGAGATTCCCCAAATTTAGCTTTTGAAAACTTCTTTTAAAATAAAAACATGACCAATAGACATTAGCTTTCTATCCCAAACTTTTACATCGATGTCACCATTATAACGAATAAAGTGAGGCTTATATCTGACCTGTACTATCATCGAATTTCGGAAACTATCACGAATTGATTCTACTTTTTTCATAAATAGACGGTCTCGATCTTCTACCCTATTCTTATCGCATGTCACGTTGATTGCGACCATGGGTATAAGCTTGTTATTCGCACGAATATTAGTAATAGTTTCTTTTGGTGAATTGAATAGAAGTGTCGCCATATCTATATCGAGCAGCTGATCCGTTGCTTTGTTTAACGCCTTTTCAATTCTATTATTGTTGTTGTTGGCTGCGCTGGTTCTTACAGCCTTGCACTCAATAAAAGTGGCATGTCTCTTACTGAATAAACCTATATCAATGCGGCCCTTAGATTCATTTCTATTTCTTGTAGCGGTCAGCTCCGAAACTGGCCAAAAGACGGCCTTATCATTTCTTTGTAGATTGTAGGCAGCTTGCATCATGAGTGGTGTCAGCGATATTTCCTTTGCTGCAGTGGGCAGGCACAGTTCCGGCACGATGGGAACAGATTCTCTGTATTCGCAAATTTGTCGGCATACTTCATCCATTAGGTCACGTAGTGAAGCTAGCATGTTATTGGGTGCGAATATTCTCCAATAGTTTTCTTCAATCAACACTTACACTCCTTGCTATGGATTTTACTACGATATTATATAAATCAGACTGGTTAAGCGCTTCTTGGCGAGGGTTGCCGGTACGCTTCTTTGTTTGCTTTGCAGCTCTCCAGCCTTCATTGAACGCCAGCGCGATAATTAATGATAAGCGCTCTCTGTCGTAGTTTTTCAGTCTTTTGGCAAAGCTATCTATCATCAATTCGGTGCTATCAAAGTTTCCTTCGCCTAAACGCTGCTTGGCTAGGCCTACATCGTGTTCATAATCGCGATAGTCCGGTGACAATAAAAAATCTATCGCCTCTTCCAATGTGTCGGCGCCCACCTGCGCTTTAAACTTATCAAGCATATAAAGAGAGTGTGATTTTAATTGGAGGTTTTTTATTCCTCTATTCTCTCTATGTTTGTGCGCTCTAAATCTATTTTGTAGCTTTTTAATGGCATCTTGCGTGATTATTTTTCTAAGGCAATCATAAGTCTTTTTAGGCTCTAAAAAATCACAATCCTGATGATTAATAATTTCTTTTTTCCCCTTTATAAAATCGTCGCTTTTTAAAGATGAAATGAATTTATCAAAATTCTTTTCCATATATTCTTGCCAAATCTTATCTTTGCTCACTACCCTGCCCTGCGCCTGCGTTACTTATAACGCTTTTATATCATGACTATAATCACCCTACTATTGTTATTTTATGTAAGCGTTATATGTAACGCTTTATTTGCTCTTTGTGCTGTGCTACTTTATTATTACAGATAATTATAGTTATATCGATTAATAGCATGGCAAATGAAATCGCGTTAGCGCAAAGCGACTTTTCGCTGAATGAAGAACATCGAACGCTGGTGGTTCAAAATTTAACTGAACTAAGAGACTCGGTGTGGCAAACGATGTCGCTGAATACGCGTAAGGCTTATCAGTCTGATTTCAATCAATACCTCAAGTTTTGTCGTGCGCATGTATTGCCGGCACTGGCAAGTGATTGGAAAATTACTAAGATTGCATGCAAGGCTTTCTTCGATGACCTCATGGCGTCTGAGCTCAAACATCACACCATCAAACGAAAGCTCGCGTCTGTACGCTTTTTCATTGGCGTAAGCGAATTACCCGACCCATGGAAACACTCCAAGCTTTTCAGTCGTTACGTGAATGGTAAGCTTAAAGAAAAACCCGCGGCACAAAAGCAAGCAAAGCCATTAAAGTTAAATGATGTGCGCGTAGCAAATCGGGTGTTGAATGTGGACTCACTATTAGGATTACGCGATGCGGTACTGGTCAACGTAGCGCTCGATACACTCTTTCGTGCATCAAATATTTTGGCCATCACAGTCAACCATATCGATTGGCAGGCAAAGACAGTTTTTGCCCCCCGTTCCAAAACGGATCAATCGGGCGAAGGCCACTACGGGTATCTATCTGACGAGACCGCAGATTTGCTTACAAGGTGGCTAGATAAAGCCAGAATTACTGATGGTTTCGTGTTTCGTAAGCTCTCTCCCAAGCAAACTGTTCAAAAAGAGCCTATGCAATACCAAGCACTATTAAAGAGGTATGAGGCAATTGGTATGGCTATCAACTCCGAAGGTAAATTTACCTGCCACAGCACTCGTACTGGTGGTGTTCTTACACTCATGGAAGCTGATGTACCTATGGCGGAAGTTGTGCTTTCAGGGAATTGGAAAAGCGAAGCTATGGCCATCCGCTACGCTAAACAATATCAGGCAGGGAAAACTGGTATGGCGAAAGTGAGATAAAGAGAATCAAAAAGTTTGTGAAGTAACCCATCCGTTTCCAAAATATATTATCCTCTACAATAAAATGATGGAAACGTCACTTTGATCAATTAACGAAGTCTTTGAGCATTGGTTAAATACGAGCCTAACCTTAGAAAACATCAAGCACATAGCGACCCCGCCTGATTGAATTTGATTAATGTTAAATTATACTTAAGTCTAATTTAGTTTAACTGCTCTATTCATAACACACTGTTTTAATAGAAATAAAAATCATCACAAAGATATTTAAAACAGTTAATTTAAGTAAAGATATAAACTAATAACTCATTAATATTCAATATTAGACTAATGAATAGTCAGTTTTTTGATAAAAATGATGACAAATGACTTGTTTTGATTGTTTCATGTGGTTACTATGGTTTCACAAATCTTTAACAAGGTTTTTAAGAGATACACACCTAAATCACACAACGAAGAGAATGGGTCGATGCAAAACACAAGATCAAATATAAATAGAAAGCTGTTAGGGAATACGGCGGCACTATTATTAACCATTAGCTCTCCCACACTACTTGCTCAGGAAGTTAATACCGCAGTAAATAACGCTCAACAGAAAGTAGATAATAAACCCCAAGACGAAGACGTTGAAGTCATTGAAGTTTCTGGTGTAAGAGCTTCTCTGGAAAATGCACTTAATACCAAACGTAATGCCGCATCTATCGTAGATGCCATCTCTGCTACTGATATCGACGCACTTCCAGCGCTCGATTTTGGTGAGGCACTTCAAGCAATCCCAGGCGTACAACTTAATTCAGATGAGGAAGGAAGACAAAGTACTATAAGCCTTCGCGGATTAGGCAGCGGTTTTGTTAAAACGACCGCCATGGGACAGACATTTGCAACTCCCTCAGGTGCAAGCAACATTAATGCTGTCGGTGAACCAAACCCATTCGCAGCGTTTGAAGCTAGTATTTTTGATGGAGTTACAGTCGTTAAAAGCCCAACAGCTGATCTTCAGGCTGGTGGTATCGCAGGTATTGTAGATCAAAAGTTACAACAGGCTCTTTCAAAGAAAGATGGTTCGGCTTCTGTGAGTTTAGGTGGTCGTTACGAAGATTTAACGGGTAACGTTGATCCTAACTTTAGAATTTCCGGAGTTAAACACCTTATCGACAACAAACTAGGTGTTGCTTTTAAAATTGCAGGGTCAGGACAAACATTTCGACGTGACACCTTTGATATTATCGACTATACATCAGTGGACACTGTAGACGGCGACGTTCGTGCAACTAACATTGCAGAATATCGCGAAAAGTGGGGCTTAGAAGAAGATGCTCAACTTACAGCACCCGCGCGAGGCCGTAACGTTAGTGAATATAGCGATGGTGACAGAATTTCTTTCTCAGGAAATATCGAATACCGGGTAAATGAAAATTTTAAACTTGGTGCTCATTTACTCTTCTCAGAACGTGATTTAGCTGACGGCACTAAAGAAGCAACGACCATGAGTCCAGGCTTTAATACTCGCCGTCGTGACAGAGATAATTTTGATGCGCGTGTAACACTTGATATGGATGCCGCACCATTTGTCTACGATAGAGTCTCAGATGAGGAAGGTGCTCCATTAGTTTACGCCGTGAACTCCTATGATTACACTAACGGTTCATTGCAAACTGAAAACCGTAAAACAACCTTTAGAGAAAAAACGGAAGGCATCATTCTTTACGGTGATTATTTTACAGAAGACTGGGCTTTTGATGGCAAAATTACGCATTCAGAAGCGAGTAACCAGTTCCAAAATGTTGGCTTTACTTTCCTGCATGACCAGGATTGGCGCGACAGCTTTAATTTTACCGATGCAGATGGCAGAAGAAACGGTGTTGAGAGCGTGCCAACAGGATTTAATGGCTCAATCAATTCTGGGAACGGAAACCTAAATGACATTGTAGTACGAGGACAGTTTGACCAACCCTATGTGTACAATGACCTAGTTTGGCAAGAGACAAATTTGAGCGCATCATCGATTAACTCTGTTTCAGACGCTAATCAGGGTAGGAGATTATCTTTTAGGATCACAGGTCGTGTAAGAGATTTGTCTCGAGAAATAAGTAGTGCGGAATTTAATGCTGAACGATTCACAGATTTTGGTCTAGGTAATAAATTGAACTTCGAGTCAATTAAATTTGGAGCAAGGTTCTCTAGGGAGTCTTTAGAAAGTCAAGACTTCAGACAGGGCGTAGCCGGTATAGACACGAGTAATATTTCAGATGGTTTCTTGACCTCTAACATCCTTTCAGCAGACCAGAATGATTATTTTGGCGGCAACATTCCCGGCACATTTGATAATACTTCGGGTTGGATGACGATAGATAACGAACTCGCTCTTCAAACGCTTCAGGAAGGTATCGAAACCGACGTCAATAATATCGCAACAGCGACTTCTTTTACGACACCGTATCAAGAACTCGTTAGAAACAGAACGGGTTTCTGGGATCAACAAGATAGAAATAGTGGTCTTCCGATAAACTTAGGCTTCAACTTTGGTGCGGAGCAAGATATTCTCGCGATGTATGTGATGTCAGATTTCGGTGGTGAGCTGGGCTCAATTCCTTACCGTGGTAATATCGGTGTTCGTCATATTCAAACAGATAATACCTTTGACGGTTTTGAAACACAGGTGGACGATCGTGGTCGTAACGGTGTAGCAGCTCCAGTTACATTTGAAGATGACTACCAGCATACGCTCCCTATGGCTAACATAACGTTCGAGTTACATGATGATGTTTTACTCAGGGCAGCTTACTACGAGGGTATTGTACGCCCCAACTTGCTCGCCCAACGTCCAACAGCTGCCCTGCGCGGTGGTAACCAAACAGTACGATTGGATCTTCCTACAGCAACAGTGCGTCCCTATGAAGCGAAGAACTACGATGTGTCATTGGAGTGGTATAACCGTGAAGGTAGCGCTATTTCAATAGGTTACTTCAAAAAAGACATTTCAAATCTATTTGATTCTGAACAAGGATTCTGTCCAGATCCAGGCACAAACCCTATTGTCGATAGACTACTTGGTGATATTGAACGAACACCTGGCACTAATGGTAGGGAATTTGGCTGTATTCAAACTACGCCAATTATCGATGATGACGGTAACGAAAACTTGAGAGAAGTAAATATTACTGCTCCTATTAACATAGCTGACACCATTACTGTTGAAGGTTACGAAGTTGCAATACAGCAAAAACTAGATTTCCTACCTTATCCTTGGAATGGCTTCGGGGGTGTATTCAACTATACAAGTTTAGACCAAGAAGGCAGCGAAGTTGAGTTAACACGTGTTTCGCCTGAATCGTTTAACGTAATCACATATTGGGAAAACGATGGCATCAGTTTGCGTTTGTCGTATAACTGGCGTGATGACCAAACTCTTAGAGGTGCAAACTCATTCCTTGGCACTAATGCTCGTACCAGAAAAGCAATTGGTCGTTTGGACTTCGTTGGTTCTTATGCGCTCAACAAGAAGACTAAATTGTTCCTCCGTGCTTTCAACCTTACGGATGAGGTTGGCGAAGAGTTCCTAGGAACAGACGAGCGCGCTATTAGCCGTCTAACCTATACAGGTCGTATTTATCAATTAGCGGTCAACTACAGATTCTAATTGACATACTGTTGTATTGGCGAGCGTGCAATGCGCTCGCCTTCTTCCAATAGCTCTTACCATACAGTTCAATTTTTACACATCCCTGATAAATTTCCTCAAGCCGTTTTATTTTTTCGTATCGGAGAAACTTTGCTCATACTCCCTTAGGGTGCGGTAACGTGCTCCATTCTGCTTACACATTTTAATGAACTAATTGCAGCCGTAATTGGCGCTATAAGTTTCAACTAATTATTTACCACAACATTTTATTCAGTACGAATAGCAGATGTTGACGATGTTACAAGTATAGCGACCTTTTTCATAGCAACTATAAGGGCAAGTAAAGCCTCTTCGTTTTACAAAAAACAACAGATAGCTCTTCGCTATGGTAGACATCTTGATTTCAGGCTATGACGCCCTTCACGGCTCGTTTCAACACTATAGATAGTGAGTGCATGAGAAAGTGCTGTTACTTGGCTAACGCTACTGTTGATGCTTATTGGAAGAGGCTCTATAAATACCGAAAGCGGCATAAAGATTGTTGCCTTTATTGTTCGGCCTTACCTATATGCAGTACATCCTCGCCATCGATATTCGGTAGCGCGTAGTCGAGTGAAATTGGTGGGTAAGCGCTAGCGCTTACGTTAATATCACCTATAAACGAATGGGCCTTTTTATCGACAAACGAAAATGCGGCATTTATAGATATTATTTTTGAGGCTATATCGGCTTTAGGTACAGTAGGATTATCACGCGGTTTAACCGGAGAGTTATCTGATGCTGGAAGCCTTGTTATCATATTTTTGATGTTTGTTGGCCGATTGGGCCCACTGACCATTGCGTATTTTCTTACTTGCCCTCGTCAGAAAAGAATCAAGTATCCAAATAGTACGCTACCCGTTGGATAAGAATAAAAACAGGGTAAGGCGTATTGTCCACGCCTTACACTGGCTACAGTTGACTTATGATACGAGCGTTTTGATGTATGACTTGATAGATTCGTCTTTGCCATTTTCAAACAAGCACTTTTGAAAGCGCTCACCAGACACTGCAACTTTTACCAATTCCTGATCAATTTTCTTCAATGTATCGACATAGTTGTCGCATGCCAATGCCGCTTTTAATTCTGAAAGAATACCGGCATTGCGCACTTGAGGCTCGCGTCTTTCAACCGGATAACCAGCTCCGCGCTCACCAGTAAAAGCCTTTTCGAAAATATAACGGGCGTTCAGCTCAGCTCCCCAACCAAAACCTTTCGCAAAAGGAAGCGCTAACGCATTACCGTTATTTACTTGGTTAAACAAAAAGGCGTCAGAAGGATCGATACAATAACCACAGAAAACACCAGGTTGCGCATTCAAAGACATCATAGCGCCCTGCCCGGTACCGCAGCCGGCGATAACGAAGTCTACAGCGCCAGAGTTCAAAAGAGCGCCGGCCATAATCCCAAGGTGTACATAAGTTAAGTGATGATCGGTTTCACTTTCCATACCTACATTATGAACACTATGTCCTAGCGAGTCGGCCACAGAAGTCAATTCTTTAAGAATTACAGGGTTCTTCGCCGCTTGGCTATTTTCCATCATTAAGGCAATCTTCATGACTACTCCTGAATAAAGTTGAATTTCAAACTGATGATATCATCTTTATCTGTCATTAATAAGCAAATTAAGTTAAATCGTAATCTCATTCGTTTTTGAATTTACCTCATTTCGCGCTTTACATACGTCACAAGAGAATGAAAGTTAATCGAATGTTAGCGATCGTACTTCTACCGTGATATTTTATGATTGTATTTTATTGCTTTTGGTTTTCTTAATTAATGTTACGACTGTGCTTTTTACTCACTCTTATTAGTATTTCCTTCAGTTCTTTTGCAAACGAGGCGCACCAGTGTGGTGCTTGTCATGAGAAAGAGCTGACCGATTGGCTAGAATCGGACCACAGTAAAGCAATGGCTATCGCCTCAGAAAACACGGTTTTAGGCGACTTTAATGACTTTACGTTTGAACATTTCAATCAAAAAGCCACATTCTATAAAAAAGGTAAAAAGTTCTATATAAAGTTTCAAGAAGATAAAAAAGAACCGAGGGTTTACGAAGTCAGCTATGTGTTCGGTCACTTTCCTCTTCAAGAATACCTTATCAAAACTGAACAGGGAAAAATGCAGGTCTTTCCATTTGCATGGGACTCAAGAGATAAGTCGAACCGCGGTCAAAAATGGTACCCCATATATCCCGACGAGGAGATAAGCAGGCAGGATAGGCTGCACTGGCTTCAGCCTTTGCAGAATTGGAATGGTATGTGTGCGGACTGTCACTCGTCAGGATTAAAAAGAAACTACGACAGTGAAAAAGACACATTCAATACAGTGTGGAATGAGATAAACGTTTCTTGTCAATCTTGCCATGGTCACGTCGACGACAATCACTATGCTGGTAACCGCTCTTCTCACTCGGTGCTTTCTGAAAGCGAACAGCAAGATATTGGCAACTGGCTTTTAGGTAAAGACAAAAAAATAGCCACATGGGAAGGCCCAAAGCGCGACAATAGCTTCATGGAACGCTGTTTTGCGTGCCATTCACTTCGCACTCCACTCACCGATGGTATCACACCATCTGAACCTTTCTTGTCGCAATTTAAACCCACTTTGCTGACTACCCCGCAATACCATGTTGATGGCCAGATAAAGGATGAAGTGTATGTCTACGGCTCGTTTTTACAAAGTAAAATGTTTGAGGCTGGCGTGAACTGTAACGACTGTCACAACCCGCATACTGCGAAAGTGAAAGTCGAAGGAAATGGCCTCTGTTTACAGTGCCACAAAGCAACAGCATATGATGACGTCGAGCATCATAAGCACGAACCCAATAGTCAGGGCTCACAATGTGTAAATTGTCACATGCCTACGAATACTTACATGGGCGTTGATAAACGGAGAGATCATAGTTTCAAGGTCCCAGCACCGCACCTTACTGAGAAGTTTGGCACGCCTAACGCCTGTAATAGCTGCCACGAAGACAAAAGCCCGCAATGGGCGCAAGACAAAATTCACGAGTGGCATGGCCCGTCAGCGCCTTCACACCCTGCTGAAATGCAATATATGTTATTGCTGAGTGGCGACACCTTGACACTCAATAGTCACTTTTCCTTAGCAAAAAACAAAGCACTGCCTGATATAAAACGAGCGACTGTCGTTTCACTGCTCCCCGCATCAGTTCAAACTCTAGCGTATAAGTATGCCAAAATGCTGGCCAATGACGAGAGCCCCTTAGTTCGTCTAGCATTTTCCGATATTTCATTTCTTGTCGATAAACACAGACGCGTCGAGCTTCTAAAAGCGCTTTTAGCGGATGAATATAAGGCGGTTAGAGTTTCGGCTGCTGAACAGCTAATAGCTTCGGGGGAATTGGCCATTATTTCCGCAAAAGTATTAGACGAGTTATACGAAGCATCTGAACAAAACCTCTGGCGTGGTGAAGGAAACTTAAACGCTAGTCTTATTCAAGCTAATCAAGGTAACTTTGAAAAAGCAAAATATTTTCTTGAGGCAGGTATATCCCGAGACCCATTCTTTGAGCCTAATTACATAAACCTAGCGAATTTATACCGCTCTTTGGGAGATAGCGCTTTAGAGGCAGCAACACTTGAGAAAGGCCTAAATGCCAATCAACACTCACCGTTAATGCACTACGCAGAAGGAATGCGCTTAATACGTAGCCAAGATTTGAATACTGCAATAACACACTTTACCACTGCCACCGATATCGAGCCTACAAACAGCAACTATCTGTATATTTTGGCCTTAGCGCTAGACAAAGCAGGTAATACCAAACGAGCTATTGAGTTGCTAAAAGCACGAAGCCCTAGTGTGGAAGGTCGATACGAATTGCTACAACTCGGATTGGCTTTATCCCAAAAAATGGGGCTCAACGGTGAATCTACATACTTTAGAAAAGAACTAGAGAAAATTTAGCGTCCGTAGATGCGCAGAAATCACGTAATTGATTGTTAAAACACTTTAAGAAGGAAAACTGAAATGTCTGAAAAGTTAGGTGTTGTAGAAGATATGGGTGGCGGTATCAAACGTCAGATACTCGCATACAATGACGATGCTATGGCCGTGAAAGTATGGTTTGAAAAAGGCGCAGAAGGTTACGCCCACAGCCATCGTCATACACAAATTGTTTACTGCGAAGAAGGTGAATTTAACTTCGTCATTGACGGTAAACTCAAGGTATTGAAGGCAGGAGATAGCTGCGTGATCGATCCACATGTTGAGCACGGTACCACTACAGAAACCGGTGGGATCCTTATTGACATGTTCAGCCCAATGCGGGAAGACTTCTTATAAAAAGCAATTAAGAAGTGAAAATTACGTCTTGAAGTAAGGGCCTTCAGTGATGAAGTAGAGTGGTCATTGGAGGTCTTTTCGATTCAAAGATAGCGTTAATCGTCATAAACGTTACTCGGTTTTGCAGTTATTTATTGTGTTCTTCGATAGTGGCTTCTATTCGAATAGTTACTTTTGTGGGTAATATTGAGCTTACATATCTGCTTATGATTTAGCTTAGAATTTATAAGATAGTCGACAGAATACGTGTTTTACAAACAACATAATTAGTTGGCTATCATGCGCAAAACATTCATTCTCTTTTTTGGGCTTATCATTGCTACTTTAATTCTTGATACGATTCATGAGTTCTCTGCTATCACTTGGCAACACAGGGTGGAAGAAGACCTTAAGGTTATTTATAAAAATATTGAGGTTATCCATCCTGGCCTATCGGAAATTGAGGTAGCTAGTTGGCACGAAGAGGGCTATTTAGTTGCAAAGAAAAAATTAGCAGAGATTGATAACATAGAAGACGCTACTGCCGTCGTAAAGTATTATATTAACGGTTTTAAAGACATACACGTAAACTCTGGTCATTATAAGTATTGTATTGGGTGTTTTGTCTCAAACAAATTTTCCTTTAGATTTTGGCAAATAGGCCCTGAAAATCCATCGTGGGCAGGTTATCAACTGGATAATACTTATACAGTTAAGTATGTCAGTCCATCTTGGGATAAAAAATTGCCTGCTGTTGGTGATAAGCTAGCCTCTTGCGATGGGCTTAGCGTCAAAACAATATGGGAGTCACGTATATTACCTTATGTGAACCATAACACTCATTCAGTCAATTCTACCCAAAAAGTAATAAATTTGTTTTCGATGAGATTTCCATCAATTTTTCCGCTCTTGAATTCTCAAAAATGGAAGACCTGTGTTTTTACTAGTGAATCAGACAAAAAAAGCACTTCTTACGATATCAAATGGGCATCATTTGACGCAGAGAATTCTAAGGGCTTACTCATTAATGAAAATATGAATTCACAAGTAGTTAATGTTCAGAGCAACGGTATAATATATATAGCTATACCCTCATTCAGTTTTAATGAAAAAGAAAATCAAATTTTTCAAGATAGATTTTTAAAACGACTGCAATCAATAGAAGAAAGAGAAGCAACAGTAATCGATTTGAGGTTCAATACCGGAGGATCAAGCACTAGAGTCTTTGAAATAATAGAGTCATTAGTTCCAAATCATCTACGTTCTTCCACTACTGTTGAGCAAATATCTTACAATAGATTTCGTATTACGGATGAACTAATTGATGTTTTAGATAAAAGACTAAGGAAAATAGCTATTAGCCAAGAGCAAATTAGTTATGATCAAGTTATGCTAGAACGCTTAGTGAATGTTTCAAAAAAAGCTTTAGCTGGAAATCTCTCTAGCATCGTTTTTCCTGTAGTTTCGACGGAAACATTTTATTCAAATTTTAACAATGTAAGAACGAAAAAGTTTGCGAAAAAAATCTACATATTGACAGACGGTAGGTGCGCTAGTGCATGTGTAGTTTTTCTAAAAATAATGAAGGAATTGGATAACGTTATCCACATCGGTGAACATCCACATATGAGTACTATCTATACAGACCAGATTAGTATTCGTACAAAAAACAATATGAAGGTAAACATTCCATATAGAGCATTGACGCTGTTGGAAGCCTCACAACCTGAAAATTTAGAACCAGATATTAAGTATGAAGGAAATTTTGCAGACCAGGAGCAACTAAAAACGTGGTTTAAGCATGTTATTCAAGAACCGTGACATATACTTCAAATAAATGGCCTTGAAGCCACTAATCATTCTCTAAATGCTATTGTGAAAGGTACAAGGTAAAAGAATTATATGATTCTGTTCTATGGAAATTTTTTAAGGACAAAAAAACCTGAACAAAAATGTTCAGGTTTTCTGTAAATGGTGCCTCGACCCGGGATCGAACCAAAGACACGCGGATTTTCAACCCGCAGCTCTATCAACTGAGCTATCTAGGCACATAAAGTGTGCTATTTAAGCTTGATAAAAACTTTGCGAGCTTTAACAAAGTGCCTGCAAGCTTTTAACCTATTGTTTTTATTGTAAGTGGGCAGAAGTGTTTGCCCTTTTTAACTTGTAGCTGGGTTTAAAACATTATCTGTATATAACCTGATTCACTATGTTTTCTAGCCCTTCTTGCTTTCCAGATACTGGTTTAGGGTCTAAAGATTTGGCTTTCGCGTGCTCAGCTAAAGACTCTAGCGACATATTACCGTCTAAGATTTCTCTGCCGAACACAGAATTCCATTCTGCATAGCGACTCTTAACTTTACTATCCAACACACCGTTAGATAACAATTCGTAAGCTTTCTTCAAACCAAGCGCACAGGTGTCCATGCCACCAATATGACCCAAGAAAAGATCTTCAGCATCAAGGCTTTGACGTCTTAATTTAGTATCGAAATTGAATCCGCCTGACGTATAACCGCCGTTTTTCAGAATTTCGTAACAAATAAGTGTCATTTCTTCTACTGAATTAGGAAACTGATCGGTATCCCAACCAAGCTGCGGATCACCTCGGTTTGCATCAATTGAACCGAAAATATCAAGCGCAAATGCCGTAGCCACTTCGTGATGGAAAGAGTGGCCAGACAAGGTCGCGTGGTTGGCTTCAATATTTACAGCGAACTCTTTTTCCAAACCGAACTCTTTCAAGAAGCCATAAACCGTAGCTGTATCATAATCATATTGATGCTTAGTTGGTTCTTGAGGCTTTGGCTCAATCAACAATAATCCATCAAAACCAATTTTGTGCTTGTGCTCAACAACCATATTCATAAAGCGACCAAATTGTTGGCGTTCGCGCTTCAAGTCCGTGTTCAAAAGCGTTTCATAACCTTCACGGCCACCCCACAAGACGTAGTTTGCACCGCCGAGGGTTTTGGTCGCATTCATCGCATGGTAAACTTGAGTAGCAGCCCGAGTGAAGATTTCTGGATTTGGGTTCGTTGCCGCGCCAGACATATAGCGAGGATGGCTAAATACGTTAGCGGTTCCCCACAAGAGTTTCATACCGGTTTCTTCTTGCTTACGGGCTAAGACATCTGTCATCTCCCCAAAATTGCGAATGTAATCTTGAATAGCGTCGCCTTCTGGTGCTACGTCAATATCATGAAAACAATAAAATGGCGCACCCAACTTTTCGAAAAATGAAAACGCTACATCGGCTTTTTGTTTGGCTCTCTCCATGGGATCACCCGCAGTAAGCCAAGGTCTATTAAACGTGCCGCCTCCAAATACATCGGCGCCATCCCAACAGAAGTTATGCCAGTAGCACACTGCAAAGCGAAGGTGCTCTTCCATTGTTTTACCACCAATCACCTCTTGGGGGTTGTAGTGCTTGAACGAAAGTGGGTTCGTTGAATCTGGCCCTTCATATTGTATAGAAGGAATGCTTTCAAAATAGTTGCTCATAGTATTTCCTTTGTAGTCCGCACCATATTGATACGTAACAGTCACTTACAGTTTTTAACTCAAACCGCAACATTACGAATAAAATGTCTCGACGGCGTAGTACAATTCTCTAAACTTCTGCCGTTTATTGAGGTAATTGTCATGAATCTTTTTGTTCGGTGTGTATGTCGCCTCAAGCTTTGGCTTAAAGCATATGTCTGAAAGGTCGGCATCCGGATTGGCAGCGAGTTGGGCCAGCCGAGCTGCTCCAAGAGCCGGACCAACATCCCCGCCCTCTCTGTACTCCAGTTCGTAACCGCTGATATCGCTAAGGAGCTGACGCCAAAAAGTACTTCTTGCGCCTCCACCTATAAGGCTTATTGACTTTGCAGTGACACCACTTTGATGCACCGCGTCAATGCCGTCAGCAAGTGCCATCGAAACCCCTTCTATGACAGCTCGTGCCATATGAACCCGCTCAGTCGATGCCGATACCCCAAAAAATGCGGCCTTAGCTGAAGGGTTATTATGAGGTGTTCTTTCGCCCGTTAGATAAGGGAGAAAAACAGGTGTTTGAGTGTCATGGTGGCTTGTATTTTTCTGTACATCGTCAATCATAGACCCGACTTCGGCATAACCACTTTGCTTTGCATACCAGTCTAAGCAACTCGCCGCGCTGAGCATAACCGACATCATATGCCAACGATTAGGAATAGCATGGCAGAAACTGTGAACAGCCTGAGCAGTATTTACGGTAAATCGATCAGTTACGGCAAAATAAACACCTGATGTTCCAAGTGATAGCATTGCGTGACCAGGCTCATAAATTCCACACCCAATTGCCCCCGCGGCATTATCGCCAGCACCACCAGCAATAATGACATCCTGCATTCCCCAGCGTGCCTGTAGTGAGTCTTTTAAGTGCCCTGTAATGCTGCTGCCCTCATAAAGAGAAGGCATGTTGTCGACGCTCAAGCCGCAGGCTTTTAATAGTTCTTCATCCCAACTACGAGACTCGGTATTGAGCCAAACGGTACCGGCGGCATCCGACATATCAGACCCAAACTCACCGGTAAGCTGATACCTTAAAAAATCTTTCGGAAGCAGAACTTTGTCTATTTTAGAAAAGATTTCTGGCTCATTTTTTCTTACCCAAACAATTTTGGGGGCAGTGAAACCTGCCATTATGAGGTTGCCGGTACGAATAGACGAGTCTGGCACTAAGCGAGTTAGCTCTTCACACTCGTTGGTACTTCGACCGTCGTTCCACAATATTGCAGGTCTTAAAACGTTCCCTTTACTATCCAACAACGTCGCACCATGCATTTGACCGCTCAAGCCGATTGCTTTGACGGTAGATAAACTGTTCTTATCACTCAACTCATCAAGACAGTCACAGGTGGCCTGCCACCAGTCGTTAGGATCCTGCTCCGACCAAAGGGGATGCGGCATAGATACGCTAAGCGGACGGCTTACTGAATGAACAATCGCTCCAGCTTCGTTGGTTAACACAGTTTTCACACCAGAGGTGCCTAAGTCTATTCCTATGTACATCGACATTTCTCATAAAATAAGCGCTGATGTACGAATGTTGATTACTAAAAGCGTTTATATCAATTACGAAATTTTGTAATCGTTTTGTTAATTACAACATCCTGGTTTAGTATCACTAAACAAATAATCATAATAAACGTTACGTAATTTGTTTATACGTAGGAAGCTAACATGTTCGAAAAAGCGCACAGTATTACGCTACTTCTGAATGCGAGTAAGATATTCGACAGACAAATTATCGAAGGGATTGGGCGGTACCTCCAAACATCAGATGCAGATTGGGATTTGTATTTAGAAGAAGATTTCTTAACTCGGCTGGAGCATTTAGATGAATGGCGCGGTGACGGCATAATTGCCGACTTCGATAACCCTGCGATAGAGCGCGCATTGACTAGTACATCTGTACCAGTTGTTGGCGTAGGGGGCTCTTATCAAGACAAAAGCAATTACCCCAATGTGCCCTATGTTGCCACGGATAACTTTGCGCTCGTAGAAGCCGCATTTGAACACTTACGCCAAAAGGGTATAGAGAGGTTTGCGTTCTATGGTAGCCCAATTAGTGAAGGGCAGCGGTGGGCGCAAGAGCGCGAAAACGCAATGTTAGCTCTTACTAAGCAGCATGGATATGAGTGTTATGTTTATCGTGGTCATGCTGTGAGGGCCGAGACTTGGCAATATTCTCAAAAGAGGCTTACCGATTGGCTTAAAAGTTTACCTGCGCCTACCGGGATTGTAGCTGTTACAGATTCCCGAGCTAGGCATCTACTCCAAGCATGTGACCATTTAGACCTGCTCATTCCAGAGCGATTTGCCGTTATTGGAATCGACGACGATGAACTTACGCGATTCTTGAGCCGAGTTAGTTTGTCCTCTGTTAGACAAGGTTGTCTCGAAATGGGTTTTCAAGCTGCGAAGCTACTTCACAGACAACTAAAAGGGCACGCGCCTAAGAACACCCAGTTACTCGTCCCCCCTGTTACCGTAGCGGCAAGACAGTCAACAGAGTTTAAAGCCATCAAAGACCCTCTTGTAATGCAAGCGTCGCATTTTATAAGAATGAATGCCTGTAAGGGTATAAAAGTTGACCAAGTGCTGGACCACGTAGGCATTTCAAGGTCTAACTTAGAGGCCCGTTTTAAAGAAGAGCGGGGCCATAGCATTCACACCGAAATACACAACGAAAAATTAAACAGAGCATGCAGAATGTTAAAAGAGACCGACGCGCACAGTAGCGAAATAGCAAAGCGCTGTGGCTATCCTTCGGTTCAATATATGTATGCGCTTTTTCGTAAACACTTTGATCAAACTCCTGTTGAGTACCGCCAAGCAGCGCAACCTGATTATTTAGAAAGTGAATCAGAAAGCCCGCTTATCAACATCTCCTAGATTAGGACTATAACAATAGAGAAAACAATATGGACACGACATTAACCAATAACACTCCTAGTGAATCGACAAACACTGGGTTTATTCTCTTCATAACTATCGTAGCGACGATAGGAGGGTTCCTTTTCGGATTCGATAGTGGCGTGATAAATGGCACTGTTGA
The DNA here is from genome assembly GCF_009811475.1 of Alteromonas sp. KUL150. Lineage (NCBI taxonomy): Bacteria > Pseudomonadati > Pseudomonadota > Gammaproteobacteria > Alteromonadales > Alteromonadaceae > Alteromonas > Alteromonas sp. KUL150. Next base: position 8,131 of record NZ_BLIJ01000061.1, on the reverse strand, counting down.
TGGGCTGCAAACCGCTTTTAATTCTCAAAGTGTAGGCACTGGTTTCAATGTATCCAGTATGCTTTTAGGATGTGCCGTGGGTGCTTTTTTTGCTGGACGCTTAGCTGATCAATACGGCCGTAAGTCTCTACTGCTTGTTGCCGCTATTTTCTTTTTAATAAGTGCTTGGGGTTCAGGTGTAGCCACAAGCAGTGTCGAGTTTGTTCTTTATCGAGTTATCGGGGGCCTTGCTGTAGGTGCAGCTTCAGTCATGGCGCCCGCATACATCGCAGAGGTATCACCAGCAAAATATAGAGGTATGCTCGCCTCTATACAGCAAATAGCTATTATCGGGGGCCTTTTCACAGCCTTTCTGAGTAATTATTTTCTTGCTGATATCGCTTCAGGCTCTACTCAAAAACTTTGGTTGGATTTTGAAGCTTGGCGCTGGATGTTCTGGATGGAGATAGTGCCAGCATCACTTTTTTTCATAATGCTTCTATTCATTCCTGAAAGTCCACGTTTTCTGGTGGTCAAACAAAAAACGGTAGAGGCAGGCTCGGTACTTAGTAAGCTATATGGAACACGAGCTCAGAATAAACTTATGGAAATAGAAGCATCACTATCTGACGATCATAAGCCTCAGTTGAAGGATTTAATCGATAAAAGCTCAGGGAAGTTGAAATCTATAGTATGGATTGGCATTGGTTTAGCTGCGCTACAGCAACTCGTGGGTATAAACGTTGTTTTTTACTATGGAGCTGTACTATGGCAAGCCGTAGGCTTTTCTGAGTCTGACGCATTACTAATAAACGTTATAAGTGGAGCTATAAGTATAGCGGCATGCATTGTTGCTCTCGCCGTGATCGACAAAGTGGGCCGTAAACCATTGTTAAAGTGGGGGTCTATTGGCATGACAGTTACGCTTGCCGTGCTCGCCATTGCCTTCTTAAATGCTGAGCAGTCTGTTGATGGGAAGTTATCTCTAAACGAATGGGGCCCAATAGCCTTGATTGCAGCGAACCTCTATGTTTTCTGCTTTAACTTCTCATGGGGGCCTGTGATGTGGGTAATGTTAGGGGAAATGTTCCCAAATCAGATAAGAGGTTCAGGCCTTGCTGTTAGCGGCTTAGTCCAATGGTCAACAAACTTTCTAATAACTTGGTCATTCCCGATGTTGCTTGCAGGTATAGGGCTCGCAGGTGCTTACGGCCTCTATGCGCTTTTCTCACTGCTGTCGATTGTATTTGTTGTACGTTATGTCTATGAAACTAGAGGCGTAGAACTTGAAGATATGCAGGGCTAATTACCTGTCCTAAAGAATTAGGCTTTTGCAATTTAGTTAAATAGGTGCCTCGGTGAATGCTTGCTGGCACCTAGTTACTACTCTTTCTAAGTAAAACTTGTGACACCGTAAAAGAATTTTGGTAGCAGCTCTCAAGTAGTTAGTTACGTCAAAGCCCTTACATATTGAAAGTGCTTTTTTTTGCGACGACTAATTTTGAAAAATAGCTACAAATCTTGGGTATCAATCTTCAAGAAGATTGCCTATTCATCATGAACCTTTAAATTGTTATGAGAAGAGCAAAATTACATGTTAAGACACCTTACCTTTGTCGCCTCATTGCTTATATTAGTTGCTTGTACCCTTCCTGAACCTGAATCAAGTTCCAGCAAAGTACAATATAATGAACAACCACAACCTAGTAACTTACTAGTTGAAGATAATATCCATCCGCTTAACGTTCACAACGAAACTCCAAGGTTATCCTGGCATGCCAATGTTGAAGCGCAAGAGGCTTTCCAAATACAAGTCGCTACTACTCAGGACAAACTAGTTTCTGGCTTTCCAGATCTTTGGGATAGCGAGAAAATCATATCTAGTATTTCTGTTAACGTTCCCTATCAAGGTCCGACGCTAGAGGCAAATAGCAAAGCCGTTTGGAGAGTTCGAGTCTGGTCAAAAGGCGCCGAAACGCCCGGTGAATGGAGCCCCCCCTCATACTGGGAAATGGGGTTACTTAAAAAATCCGACTGGCATGCCAAATGGGTACAAGTTAAAGAGCGCGATATAGCGAAGATAACAGAAGACAGGCTGAACTGGATAAAATATGCAGCCAATATTCACCCCAATATTACTGAAAAACTACCGGAGAGTGCTTTCAAAAAGCAGCTAGGCGTTGTTGAACAATTAAAGCAGCAGCCGACTGCCAGCTTATTTCGTCACTCATTTACTACAGAAACTGGCAAAAAAATCGCGAGAGCTAAACTTCACAGCACAGCTGGTGGGTACTATGAAATATTCTTAAACGGACAGAAGGTTGATGATCGACTTGCTGACCCGGGTCAAACTGATTTTGATAAGCGTATTTTATATAACACTGATGAAGTCAGCGATTTACTATTAAACGGTCAGAATACTATCGCCGTTCATCTTGGGAGCGGCTGGTACGACGAGAACATTGCCTTTAGCAAATGGTCTAACCCAGACGCAGCTAAGGATAAGAGAAATCAGAAAACCTTATCCTATGGACAGCCGAAATTCATAGCCCAATTAGAACTTATTTATGAAGATGGAAGCAGTCAAATTGTAGCGTCTAATGAAAACTGGATATCACACCCTTCACCTATTTTAAAAGAAGGGCTTTTTTCTGGAGAGCTTTATGACGCCAATGAAGCTGTTGAAGAATGGAACGTAAATACATCTGCAAATAATCTACTTAACTGGCAACCGGTTGAAGCCTTGGATGAATGGCCTACTGAATCATTGGAACCACAGCTTCTGCCGCCAATAAGAGCAATAAAAAAATTAGAACCTATTAAGCTTTATCAACCGCAAAAGAATGTTTGGGTTTTCGACTTCGGACAAAACTTCACTGGTATACCAACATTAAACCTAGAAGCTCTAAATTTAAAACCAGGGCAAGCTGTCCATATGCGCTACGGAGAATGGGCAGACATAGACGGTAATTTAAGCCAAAAGTCTGGGGGAGGTGCACCACTTCTAAAACAGGTTGATACCTATATAGCTTCTGGAGAAGACGCGCAATTTTGGAGTCCGGTTTTTACTTGGCATGGTTTTCGTTATCTAGAATTAACAGGCATAGACTTTGAGCCAGATTTGAACGCCGTACACGGACATCTAGTTCGAAGCGACGTTGAAATTGCTGGGCAATTTAAAAGCTCTAGTAAATTACTAAATAAAATTCATGGCATGGCGCTGTGGAGTTACGAAGGAAATTTAATGGCGCTACCGATGGACTGCCCAATAAGAGAGCGAGCTGGGTGGACAGGTGATGCACATGCAGCGCTGATTACTGGTAACTACAATTACGACATGCAAAACCTCTGGGCAAAATATTTAGGTGACTTCGAGACATCAAGTCACATCGCACCGGCAGTCGTTCCTGGCAAACGTTCACACGGCGAAAAGTACGATTGGGCTGTAGCTGAAGTCATTATTGCTTGGGAGCATTATCGCCATCATGGTGATATCCAAGTAATCGCCGAACAGTACGATAGTATGGTGGAATACATGGACGCTGCGGAGACACAACTAACCGATAACCTTCTGCGCGATGGCTATGGTGACTGGTGTGATCCAGTTCGAGTACCCGGGATGACGCGCAAACGCTGTAATCCTGAATATACTCTACCAACGATGACGACATCTGGCTTTTTAGCACATGGCGCCGACCTAATGGCTAAAATGTCTACGCTTCTGAATAAACCGGAAAAAGCTAAACACTATAGTGCTTTATTCGAAAGGATTGCCTCGCAATATCACAAAGAATTTTATAACCCAAAAACCGGGCATTATGGGAGCCAAACCGCTGACGCCATGGCACTTAGATTCGGTATTACCCCTATACACTTAAGGTCTTCTGTTGCCGAAGCACTGAATAAAGATGTTGTGGAAAGCTGGAATGGTCACGGCTCTATTGGCGCATTGGGTCAAACTTATGTATATCGCGCACTGAGTGATTACGGTTACGGAGATACTGCTTTTGGTATATTTACGGCTCAGGGCTATCCAGGTTACCAGTGGCAATTCGATAATCTCAAGGCAACAACCCTATGGGAGCGTAAAGGCGTATGGGATCCAACTAAAGATCCAGAAGGTAGAAACCCACCGGGACGCTCATTAAACCACCCTTTTCACAGTGGATATGACGGTTGGTTTTACGAGGGTTTAGGCGGTATTCGACCACTTGGTGACAACCCCGGATACCAACATTTCGAACTATCACCTGTATTCCCCAAAGACCTAGAATGGGTTGAAGTGAGTTATAAGACGGGCTATGGGAAAATAGTGAGCAATTGGCAACGCCGTGGCAATACAATTCATTGGCAATTCGAAGTGCCGAGCAATTCGTCAGCCATGGTTTCATTGCAGGATAAACCAAGCCGTATATATGGAGCTGGGCAACATTCAGTGACGATTGAACAATAAAAATATATATTGATGTGTTAAAAAGCGCCGTTTTTATACGGCGCTTTTTTAGTTAGAGAATAGAAATTTTAGCCTAAGTCGTAAGGCCGCCATGTGCCATTAGCAGCCGTCCAAATTTTTAATTAAACTTCCGAAGAGTACGCAAAGCCGCCGTTGGCGCATTGAATAGTGAGTGGAGGCGCTCTGCACGAGATGGCGGTAATCTGTGAGCTTTAGCTTTAGGGTAGTTGCAGCCTGTGTAATACAGGCATTTATTTAGACATTAGCAAAGTTCTCGTAAATCAGCTTGCTGGTCATCAGAACGGTCACCGAGATAAACACTGGACGCACTAGCCGCGTGCCAAAACGCATCACAAACTTGCTGCCGACCACAGAACCGATAAGCTGTCCGGCTGCCATCAACAAGCCAAGCTTATAGTCCACCTGGCCCAAAGCGATGAACAGGATCAGAGAAATCATGTTACCGACCAGGTTTAACGGCTTGGTCGCCATTGTGGCCTGCTTGAGGGTATAACCTAACAGAGCAACAAAGCCGAGCATCCACAGCGAACCGGTCCCCGGGCCAAAAAAACCATTATAAAAGCCAATGAGCAATCCAGCGACCAGCATAAATTTACGGTTAGGCCATTTTGCCTCAATGGCCTCGGTTGCTTTTAAACGCCTAGAGAAAATGGAATAAAGGGTAATCGCCACCATTAACACCGGGAGCAAAACTTCCAGCGCCGCCTTATCGATCAGGCTGACCGCCACAGCGCCGGATAAAGCCCCGATTGAAGTGAACAGCACCCCCATCATCATTCCCTGTAACGGAAACTGACGGCTGGCAATAAACATCAGCGAGGTTGTCAGTTCCCCAATTACGGCCTGTAACCGGTTGGTCCCCAAAACCACCATGGGTGGCAAGCCAGCCAGCAATAAACTCGGCACAGTGATCAAACCGCCACCTCCGGCGATGGCATCTACTACCCCGGCAATAATGGCCACAGCAAATAAAAACGCGTATACCCATTCGCGGTGAGACAAGAGTTCACCACCACTCAAAATAACGTCACTGTGCATGTTTTCCTCACATCAATGGCAGACAGAGCGCTATTTGTATCACTGGCTAGCATGTGGTTAAATTAATATATTATTATTTAATCATTAAGGTTTAACTTAATGGTCAGTTCTCAAGATATCGAATTCTTTATTAACATCGCCGGCAGCCGCTCACTGGCGGCGGCCGCACGTAAACTCAACGTCACACCGCCGAGCGTATCGCAGCGTTTGCAGCACATTGAGCGCAAGCTGGGGGTAAAACTCGTTGACCGCAGTGCGCGTTTTATTGCGCTTACCCCGGAAGGCGAAACCCTGGCACGTTGTGGGCAGAACCTGCTGCAAGATTTAGAACACCTGACGCAGGAGGTCACTGACAGCAAACGGATGATTTCTGGTGATATCCGCTTAGTGGCGTCTTTGGGGTTCGGTGAAAAGCACATCGGGCCATTGGCGGCCGAATTTCAGCGCCAGTATCCGCTGACCAGGATTGAACTCAACCTGTCAGACAACCCCAGGTGGGCACAGCACAATAGTCCGGACATAATGTTTTACATCGGTCACTTGCAGGATTCCTCACTTAAACGACTTATCCTGGCCAAGAACCGTCGTTTAATGCTTGCTGCACCTGACTACTTACAATCCGCTCCACCGCTAACCACGCCGAAAGATCTGGAGCAGCACCGCTGCATTGCGCTGCGCGAAAATGATGAAGATGCCACCATGTGGCGTTTGGCTGACATCAGCAACGGACAAATCACCAGCGTGCGTGTCAATGCGGTTCTGGCCAGTAATGTCAGTCAGGTGACGAAAGATTGGTGTATTAAGGGAGAAGGAATCATTCAACGTTCGGAATGGGATGTAAAACAAGAGCTCAAAGCAGGCACCCTGGTGAGAGTCCTGCCGGAATACCAGTTAGCCGAAGCCGATATTGTCGCTCTGGTGGCGTCTGAGCGTCTGCACCGCTCCGATAAAGTCAGCGCCTTTCTGGAGTTTGTGCAGTATCATTTACCAGCCCGCCTAGCCATTTAGAGTGAATTTGGTTTTAGTCAATTTGGCACTAAACTAACACTAAACCTCCCTTTAACAGATCATGAGCGTTGGCTCCTTATCTGGAGGTGCCTCTGAAAATGTACAGGCTGAAAAGTACGTTAAGCGGACATTCACTGACAAATGCAATGCAGATTTATTTAGATGAAAAGCGGTTGCTCAAAATTATTTATTACAACCGCTTTAGTGACGGTTAGTTTCGTCTATCTAATGGACTTATTGTGCCCGAGGAATGCTGGCCAATAACATGTGTATAGATTTGCGTGGTTCTCAGGTCATTGTGCCCCAGCAACTCTTGAACTGTTCTTATGTCAGCCCCAGAGAGAAGAAGTTGTGTTGCAAAGGAATGCCTAAACGTGTGTGCGGTAACATGCTTTCTTACTCCAGCTTTCTTAACCGCTGCTCGTAAGGCTTTGGTTAACGATGTCCAGTGCAAATGATGACGACAGTAGTAACCATCTACTGGGTGTTGACACCGAGTAGCCGATGGAAAAATATACTGCCATTTCAACTCTTTAATCGCATACGGATATTTTCTAGCTAACCCTGTTGGTAGACTGGTTTCACCGCCACCTTCAGCAAGATCTCTTTGATGGATAACCGCTACTGCATTGATTTGCTTTTTGAGGGCTTCATGAAGGTTGTTGGGCAACATAGTTACGCGGTCTTTGCCTCCTTTACCGCGAAAAACAAAAACACTTTTTCCCTCAAAGTCGATATCTTTAACGCGTAGTTTAAGCAGTTCTGCTTTTCGCAAACCGCATCCATACAGTAACGAGAAAGCTAACTGATACTTCTCACTCATGTGACTGATGATAGAAAGTGTTTCCTCATGGCTAAGTACTGTTGGTATGCGTTTGGGAGCGCGGGCCCTAATCGTGTCTGGCAACAAGGTTAGTTCGCGTTCAAACACATGTTTGTACATAAAGACAATTGCACACAGAGCGAGATTTTGGGTCGATGAGGTTACATGCCGCTTAACAGCCAAGTATGTTAGGAAGTTTGTCACTTCCTGCTCACCCAATTCTTCAGGGTGACGTTTTTGATTAAAAATAATAAAACGCTTTATCCATAGTAAGTAGGTTTTTTCGGTCTGAATTGAGTAATGCTTAGTCCGCAAAATAGCACGAATTTTTTCTATGAAAGGGCTTTGACCCATAACTATCCTCCAATAAATGATGTTGTGTAATTACTGAGAAGTCTCAGTAAGACGCATCATAAAATTGGATAAATGGAGTTGTAGCCCAGTAGATACAGAAGCATTGGTCAGTTTATATTATGTTATTAATAAGAGTTCATAGTAACCACACAAGAAATTTCCTCAAAAATACGCTGTAAGCCCCAGTTCTAGAGACAATAGAGCACAGTTTAACTTTGGATTTAATGAGAAGTCTTAGTAATCAGCAAATTTAAGCATATAAAACCGATAACTTATTGATAATGAAATATTAGCTTACAAAATGTGCCCGTTATTAAAGAGAATTCTTAGTAATATGCATCAAAGATGTTTAATTTAATTGTTATCAGTCTTGTAAGAGGATGATATCCAATACATTTGTGGAGTTTTGTTGCGTGAAACCTACTGCGTGTTACAGTGAAGTCTCCATAATAAGA